>NZ_JADFUD010000004.1:0-250905 GCF_054820065.1 Bradyrhizobium sp. UFLA06-06 | reverse complement strand
CACCCGCCCTCGCCTGTTCAGTCGCACCAACACCCGCCTCGCATCTCCGATTGCCCGCAAGCTGACTGCAAATCAGCCAGCCGCGAACCGCCATCAGCTATATACCCCCTCAGGGTATCATTCAATCCGGTTTGACTCCACGAACCGGCGTCATGTTTCCATCACATCTTTGCCGCTTGGCGCGCGGCACAGGAAGCAACTTCGCGTGCCGGCACTCTCGCCTTGATCTCGACGCCCTTCACGACGGCAAAGATCGCGGGAATCACGATCAGCGTCAGCAGCGTCGACGAGATCATGCCGCCGATCATGGGCACCGCGATGCGCTGCATGATCTCCGAGCCGGTGCCGGTGCTCCACATGATCGGCAACAGCCCGGCCATGATAGCGACCACCGTCATCATCTTCGGCCGGACGCGCTCGACCGCGCCTGCGATGATCGCGCGATGGAGATCGTCACGGTCGATCGTGCGTCCCTCGGCCGCGCGACGCGCCGTGATCTCGCCCAGCGCCTGGTTGAGATACATCAGCATCACGACGCCGGTCTCGGCGGCGACGCCGGCGAGCGCGATGAAGCCGACCGCGACCGCAACCGACAGGTTGAAGCCGAGCGCCCACATCAGCCAGAGCCCGCCGACCAGCGCGAACGGCAGCGACAGCATCACGATCATCGTCTCCGCCACCGAGCGGAAATTGAGGTAGAGCAGCAGGAAGATGATCAGAAGCGTCACCGGCACCACGATCTTGAGCCGCGCGGCGGCGCGCTCGAGGTATTCGTACTGCCCGCTCCAGACCACGTAGGTTCCGGAGGGAAACTGCACGCCGGCCTGCACCGCGCGCTGCGCGTCCGCGACATAGCCGCCGAGATCGCGATCGCGGATGTCGACATAGATATAGGTCGCAAGTTGCCCGTTCTCGGTCCGGATCGTGGTCGGCCCGCGCGCCGGCGCGATGTCGGCGACCTCGCCGAGCGGCACCGCCCCGCCCGTCGGCATCGGCACCAGGATGTCGCTCGCAATCGCCGCCGGATTGTCGCGCAGATCGCGCGGATAGCGCATGTTGACGGTGAAGCGCTGGCGCCCCTCGACCGTCGTGGTCACGCTCTGGCCGCCCAGCGCGGTCGCGATCGTGTCCTGCACGTCCTGCACCGCGATGCCGTAGCGCGACAACGCCTCACGGTTCGGCGTGATCTCGAGATAGTAGCCGCCGAGGCTGCGTTCGGCATAGGCCGACGAGGTGCCGGGCACGCCCCGCACGACCTGCTCGACCTGGCGCGCGAGCTTGTCGATCACGGCGAGATCGGGACCGATCACCTTGACGCCGACCGGCGTCCTGATCCCGGTCGACAGCATGTCGATGCGCGCCTTGATCGGCATGGTCCAGGCGTTGGAGACGCCGGGAAATTGCAGCGCCTTGTCCATCTCGCCGATCAGGCGGTCGAGCGTGAGGCCGGCGCGCCACTGCTGTTTCGGCTTCAGATTGATGACGGTCTCGAACATCTCCGACGGCGCCGGATCGGTTGCGGTCGCGGCGCGGCCGGCCTTGCCGTAGACCGAGGCGATCTCCGGAAAGCTGCGAATGATCCGGTCCTGCATCTGCAACAGCTCGGCAGCCTTGGTCACCGAAATTCCCGGCAGCGTGGTCGGCATGTAGAGCAGCGTGCCCTCATTGAGGTCGGGCATGAACTCGGTGCCGAGCTGCCGGGCCGGCCAGATCGAGACAGCGACGGCACCGAGCGCCAGCAGGATCACCAGCGTCTTGGCCCGCAACACGCCGTTGATGACTGGACGGTAGATCCAGATCAGAAAGCGATTGATCGGATTTCTGTGCTCGGGGACGATCCGGCCGCGGACGAAGATCACCATCAGCGCCGGCACCAGCGTCACCGACAACAGCGCCGCCGCCGCCATCGCGAACGTCTTGGTGAAGGCGAGCGGCGAGAACAGCCGCCCCTCCTGCGACTCCAGCGTGAAGATCGGCATGAAGGAAACGGTGATGATAAGCAGGCTGAAGAACAGCGCCGGCCCCACCTCCGCCGCGGCCTCGATCAGGATCGCGACCCGCGACCGCCCGGGCTCGGCGCGCTCCAGGTGCTTGTGCGCATTCTCGATCATCACGATCGCCGCATCGATCATGGCGCCGATCGCGATCGCGATACCGCCGAGGCTCATGATGTTGGAGCCGATGCCGAGCAGCTTCATCGCGCCGAACGCCATCAAGACGCCGACCGGCAGCATCAGGATCGCGACCAGCGCGCTCCGGACATGCAGCAGGAACACGATGCAGACCAGCGCGACCACCACGCTCTCCTCGAACAGCGTGCGCTTCAGCGTGTCGATCGCCGCATAGATCAGGTTGGAGCGGTCATAGACCGGCACGATCTCGACCGATTTCGGCAGGCTGGTCGCGATCTCCCTGAAACGCTTCTTGACGTTCTCGATCACGTCGAGCGCGTTGACGCCGAAGCGTTGCAGCACGATGCCGCTCGCCACCTCGCCCTCGCCGTTCAGTTCAGTGATGCCGCGCCGCTCGTCGGGGCCGAGCTGGACGCGGGCGACGTCGCGCAGCAGCACCGGCGTGCCGCCATCGGTCTTCAGCACGATATTGCCGAGATCGTTGATGTCCTTCAGATAGCCCTTGCCGCGAATGACATATTCGAACTCGGACAGCTCGACGGTGCGGCCGCCGACGTCGGCGTTGCTGGCGCGGATCGCATCGCGCATCCGCTGCATGGTGATGCCGCGATCGCGCATCCGCTGCGGATCGAGAATGACATTGTACTGCTTGACGAAGCCGCCGACGCTGGCGACCTCGGCCACGCCTTCCGCCCTGGCAAGCGCGAATTTCAGATTCCAGTCCTGGATCGTGCGGGTGTCCGCAAGGTTCAGCTCTTTCGACATCACGGCATACTGGTAGACCCAGCCGACCCCGGTGGCGTCGGGTCCGATGGTCGGCGAGACGCCAGCCGGCAGCCGCGACGCCGCGCCGTTGAGGAATTCGAGCACGCGCGAGCGCGCCCAGTAGACGTCCGTGCCGTCCTCGAAGATGACATAGACAAAAGACACGCCGAAGAACGAGAAGCCGCGCACGACCTTCGACTTCGGCACCGTCAGCATCGCCGTGGTCAGGGGATAGGTGACCTGGTCCTCGATCACCTGCGGCGCCTGGCCGGGATATTCGGTGTAGACGATGACCTGGGTGTCGGAGAGATCGGGGATCGCATCGAGCGGCAGATGCAGCAGCGCGTAAAGGCCCGCGGCTGCCGCAAAGCCGGTGCCGAACAGCACCAGCAGCAGGTTGCGCGCCGACCAGGCGATGATGCGGGCAATCATCGGCGGTCCCCCGTCTTGTCGCCCTCGCCCGCCTGCGCAGCACCGGCCTCGGCAAAGCCCTTGATCGCCGCTTTCAGATTGCTCTCGGCGTCGATCAGGAAGGTGGCGGAGGTCACCACCGCATCGCCTTCGGCGAGGCCGTCGCGGATTTCGACATAGCCCTCGCCGCGCCGCCCGAGCTTGACCTCGCGCGGCTCGAACCGCCCGTTGCCGCGGTCGATCAGCACGCTCTGGCGACTGCCAGTGTCGAGGATGGAATTATCAGCGACCGTAAGTACCGGCGCCGCGCTGCCGGTGTCGATCTCGGCGTCGACATACATGTCCGGAAGCAGTGCGAGGTCGGCGTTCTGCAATTCGATCCGGACCCGCGCGGTGCGCGTCTCCTTGTTGACCTGCGGGTAGATCACGCTGATCTGGCCTGCGAAACTGCGACCGGGATAGCTGCGTGCCCGCACCGTGACCTTTTGCCCGACCACGATGTTGCCGAGATCGCGCTCGGCGACGTCGACCAATGCCCACACGACAGAGACGTCGGCGATCCGAAACAGCGCGTCGCCGGGTTGGGCGCGCATGCCCTCGATGGCGGCGCGCTGCAGCACGATGCCGTCGCGCGGCGACAGCCACTGGATCGCGATCGGAACCGTCCGGCTCTTCTCCATCTCGGCGATGACCGGTTCGGGAACGTCGAGATTGGTCAGCCGCTGCTTGGAGCCGCGCCCGTAGGGCTCGATACCCGCAGTCGCCTTCGACGTGATGGTCGCGACATATTCGGCCGCAGCGGACGATATTGCCGGGCTGTAGATCTCCATCAACGGCTGGCCCTTCGTCACGCGGCTGCCGGTCGTGACGTCGGCGACTTTCTGCACGTAGCTCTCGGCCCGCATCGCGATCACGGAGACGCGACGCTCGTCTAGCTGGATCGTGCCAGGTGCCCGGACCAGCGTGCGGATGCGGCGCATCTGCGTGGCCTCGGACTTGACGCCGCTGCGCTGGATCCTGCCGGGCGACAGCGTGATCGAACCGTCGTCGCTGTCTTCGCCGTCATAGACGGCGATGTAATCCATCCCCATGGAGTCCTTCTTCGGCACCGGCGAGGTGTCGGGAAGTCCCATCGGATTGCGATAATATTTCACCTTGCGCTCGCGCTTGGCGTCGGCCGCCGGCATTGCCGTCGGCCCTTCCGCCTCGTCAAAGCTGATATCGGCGCCGGCGGCGACGGGCCGGTAGTCGCGGCCGTCAGCCGTCTTCTTCGGCGTCAGTGAGTAGAACGGCTTGCCGTCCGGATCACGGTAATAGATCGGCGCGCCTGCTTCCGCCGCTTGCGCGGCAGAGGCAGCGAGATTTGCGCCCACCCAAGACGGCAGGCCGCGGCCGATATGTGCGACGCCTGCCGCTGCAAGGAGCGCAGCGGCAGCGCCGGCCAGAGCCAGCCGGTTCATTTTCCGGCCGTGACTACGAGCTTGCTTTCGACCGTGCCCGTCTCGCCTTGCACTTTGGCGCCGAGCGACAATTGCCAGCGGCCGGCCATCCCAAAGGTCGCCTTGAACCGATAGGTGCCGGGTTCGGTCCCCGGCATCGGCGTGACCTTGGTAGCCATCTCCTGCATGCCGTCCGGGGCCATATCGAGCCGCGTCGCGAAGATCACGGCGTCAGGCACGGCCTTGCCGGTCTTCTTGTTCATTAGCCTGACGGTGACAACCTTGTCCGGACCGGCCTGAACAGTCTGGTCGACGAGCTGGAATTCGTAGTCCTTGGTGTCGGCGAGCGCGACGTTGGCGGTGCCTGTCAGCGCCAGACCGATGAGCGCGGCCCCTACGGCACGCGACGTGGTGAACAACTTCATTATCTCGTTCCTCGATTGGATTTGATCTGCCGCTTGCGCGGCATGAAACGTCCACGCGTCCAAGGGCCGCGCAGCAGCAACCGGCGCTTTGCAGCGCCAGTCAGACCAAATATCGAGGAGGATGGTCGGGAGGCGGACGGACCAAGCCGTCGGCAACCAGATCGTCATGCGGATGCAATTGCAGCTGCGTCACCGGCCTCATCGCGAGGCCGAGAGCCGACGGTCCCGCGTGCAGGACCTTCAACATGCAAATCGCAACCAGCGGACAATCCCGGCAGTCATTGCTCTTCTGCTTGTCGGGACAGCACGGCATATCAGCCGCCATGTCCGACGTGTCCGCCATCTGGCTCATACCGGTCAACAAAGATCCGGCCGCCGCAGGCGTAGCCAGCGGCGCAATTGTCAGGCCTGCCGTCACGAGGACGGCGAGCAGCAATCTGAACAATTGGCGAACATTCATGGTGCGACAGTCTCACAAAGGACGGGTGCTGGAAAGGTCACCCTGTTCACAAGTGCACCAGCGAGAGGTTGGGTGGTTAACCGTTCACCCCGGCCTGACGCCCCGCCTATTGAGACTTCGGCCCGCCGTGATAGCGCCACCGCGTTCCAGCCGTGTCCGGAACGTTCATTGGCTGCAAGCGCGCCGCTTCCTGATCATAACCGAATGCAGACATCGGGCTGCGTTGGGTGGCGACCGCCGGCGTTGTTTCCCTGGCCTCATTGGGCAAATACCGCTTGTCAGAGATCGTCGCGCCCGCCTGCGCAGTCGCCGATGCCACAACGACCGGCACCAGGAACGAGAAAGCGAGAATGATCTTGTTGATCGACATAACCCGGCTCCATCATTTTTCTGAAGTGCATTCATTTGCGCTTCTGATCATGAGTTCGGAGCCAGTATTCCCCCGGTTACAGGCTCACGCCGACGTGAAAGGTCCGATCTCCCCCCTTTCACCAGCGCAGCAGCCGCGGTCCCAATACCGCACCCGCGAGTGTGCACAGTACGATCGTGCCGCCGTACCACAGCGCGACAAAGGGCAGCGAATCATCGGTGCAATGGAGTGCGTAGGCGACAGCGCTCACGCCACCTGCGACAAGGCCGCCGAATGCCCCCGCCCGCACCAGATTGGTCGGCGCCGCCTTTCTGACGGCCCAGATGACCACAGCAAACGGCACGATCGCGATGACCGGAATGGAAATCAGGCATTCGAGCCATTGGTCTCCCATGACCATCCTGTCCCAATGGGAGCTGGGCGCCTGTCCAAGGCTGATCGCGGCGAGCAGCATGATCGCCGCGAACGGTAGCGCAGCAAGTCCGAGGGAAATTGTTCGCTCGCCTCCCGGACGCGCCAGCCGGGTCAGATAGACCGAAGCCGCACCCATAGTGCCGAGCGCGAATGCGAGCTTCAGGAACAGAAAGGTCACGGCGCGAGGCGTGGTCAGGTCGGCGCGGACACCGAGCCCAGCAAACACGAGGCCAAGCGCCGCAACCAGCCCCAGCCCGAGCGCGATAGCGACACTGCGGCTGACCAGCCGGCGATCGACCGGCTCGACATTCGTACTGAGCGCTGCAATGAGTTCGTCCGTCTTCATGGATCCGTTCTCCGAGCAATCAACGCGGCCAGAGCTTTGAGCCCGCGATGGATGCTGACCTTCACGCCGGATTCCGACATGCCGCACCGCTGCGCCGCCTCTGCGACGCTCAATCCGTCGAGCTTTACGGCCGCGATTGCGCACTGCATGTTCGCCGGCAACTGCTTGAGCAATCGCCTGACGTCAAAGCTGCTCTCGGCGCCGACGTGATCGTCATGCGCCGTGATGTCGTCGGCGTCGTCGATCGGCACATCGGCGCGCGAAGCCCGTGTTCGGCGCAGGAAATCGATCAGCTTGTAGCGCGCGACCGCGTGCACCCAGGGCGTCAGTGGCTGTGCCGGGTCGTAGGTATGCCGCTGAAGGTGAATCGCCAACACGGCCTCCTGCACCAGGTCTTCCGCCTCGGCCGCGCTGCGTCCGGTCCTGGCAAGCTTGCTTTTGTAATAGGCGCGCAGATGCCGACTCAGGCGCTCCAGCAACGCCCGGTGGGCCGCCGCATCGCCGTCCTGGCTGGCAAGCATCAATGCCTTGAGCTCGTTCTCCGTGGTCGACATGCAGCGCCTGTACCTACTGGTTCGCTTACGCGGTCAGTTTGGTTACACCTCGATCGGTCAGGCTAGAATATTTTCGATGTCGCCGTGGAGCCGCCCCCTGCTGAGGGGCGGCAGAATTGAGCGAGGCTCGGATGCACCGCGCCGTGGGAACGCAGTGTCCGTGCGAGCCGCAGGCACCGCCCCGGCGGTGCGGGCATTCAACCGGTCACGTCTGCTTCAACACCGCCGGATCGACCGGCATCTTGCGCAGCCGCTTGCCGGTCGCCGCGAAGATCGCGTTGCTGATCGCCGGCACGATGCCCGAGGTTCCGGTCTCGCCCATGCCGCCGGGCGGCTCGGTGCTCGGGACGATGTGGACCTCGATCGCCGGCGCCTGATCGATGCGCAGCATCTGGTAGCTGTCGAAATTGCTCTGCTCGACGCGGCCGTCCTTGAGCGTGATCTCGCCGTAGAGCGCCGCCGTGACGCCGAAATTGATGCCGCTCTGCAGTTGCGCCTGCACCGTGTCGGGATTGACCACGGTGCCGCAGTCCATCGCGCAGACGACGCGGTGGACGCGGACCGAGCCGTCCCTGGCGACCTCGACCTCGGCGACCTGCGCGAGGTAGCTGCCGAACACGAATTGCAGCGACACGCCGCGTCCGCGCCCGGCCGGCACCTTGCCGCCCCAGCCGGCCTTGGCCGCCGCGAGCTCGAGCGCCGCCTTGGCGCGCGGCGACTTGCCGAGCAGCGCGCGGCGATAATCGACCGGATCCTGCTTCGCCGCCGCCGCCAGCTCGTCGATCACGCTTTCGGTGACGAACACGTTGTGCGAGGGCCCGACGCTGCGCCAGAACGCGGTCGGAATGCCCGGCGGTTCGACCCGGACATATTCGACATGGAAGTTGGGGATGTCGTAGACGAGATCGATCGCGCCTTCGGTCGTGTCGGGGTCGAGACCGTTGCGGAACGCCGGCGGCGCCCACCGCGCCAACACCGACGAGCCGGCGAAGCGGTTGTTCCAGGCGACCGGCTTGCCGGATGCATCGAGGCCGACCGCAATCCGGTCGCACCAGTACGGCCGGTACATGTCGTGCTGGATGTCCTCCTCGCGGGTCCACACCAGCTTGACCGGCGCATCGACCTGCTTGGCGATCTGCACCGCGCGAATGACGCCATCGACCTCGAGCCTGCGGCCGAAGCCGCCGCCGAGCAGATGATTGTGCACCACCACCTTCTCCGGCGGCATGTTCAGCACCTTCGCGGCCACCGCCTGCGCGCGCGAGAGCGCCTGGCTGCCGACCCAGATCTCGCAGCTATCGGGGCGCACATGCACGGTGCAGTTCATCGGCTCCATCGTCGCATGGGCGAGGAACGGCAGCTGATAGGTCGCCTCGACTTTCGTCGCCGCGCCCGCCATCGCCTTGTCGGCGTCGCCGATATTTTGCGCGACCGTGCCCGGCTTGGTGGTGGCGGCTTCGAGCTCGCGCGCGATATCCGACGTGGCGAGCTTGGCGTGAGCCCCCTCGTCCCACTCGATCGTGAGCGCCGCCAGACCCTTCTTGGCCGCCCCCATGTGGTCGGCCACCACCGCGACGGCGTCGTCGAGCGTCACGATCTGGCGCACGCCCTTGACGGCTTTGGCCGCCGCATCATCGACGCGCTTCACCCGCCCGCCGAACACCGGCGACTGCGCCAGCGTCGCGACCTTCACCCCAGGCGGCCGGGCGTCGATGCCGTAGACCGCCGTGCCGTTGATCTTGGAGGGCGTATCGAGTCGCTTGGCCGGCGTGCCGATCAGCTTGAACTCGGACGGGCTCTTCAGCGTGACGTTCTCCGGCACCGGCATCTGCGCCGCGTCAGTCGCCAGTTCGCCGTAGCCCAGCTTGCGTCCGGAGGCCGCGTGATGCACCTCGCCGTTCTCGGCGCGGCATGTCCCAGGCTCGACGTTCCAGCGCTTCGCCGCGGCTGCGACCAGCATCGCTTTCGCGGTGGCGCCGGCTTTCCGCATCGGCTGCCAGGCGCCGCGCATCGCGTTCGAATTGCCGGTGGCCTGCACGCCGAGCAGCGGATTGGCATAGAGCTTGTCGCTCGGCGGCGCGTGTTCGAGCCGGACCTGCGTCAGACCGATCTCGAGCTCCTCGGCGATCAGCATCGGGATCGAGGTATAGGTGCCCTGCCCCATCTCGACATAGGGCATGGTCAGCACGACCTTGCCGTCGCCGCCGATCCGGACGAAGGCGTTCGGCGCGAAGCCATCGGAGGCGGCCGCCTCGCTCTCGCGGCTCGCGAACGGCAGGCTCACGCTGAGCAGCAGGCCGCCGCCTGCAATCGCGCCGGCGCGGAGGAAGTTGCGCCGCGACAGATCGGCGGCGCGCTCGGACAAATTGTCGATCAGCGTCATGGCTCAACCTCCCGACTGCGCGGCTTGCTTGATCGCTTCGCGAATGCGGACATAGGTGCCGCAGCGACAGATGTTGCCCGACATCGCGTCGTCGATATCGGCATCGGTCGGCTTCGGCTTGCTTGCGAGCAAGGCGGAGGCGGACATGATCTGGCCGGACTGGCAGTAGCCGCATTGCGGCACCTCATGCGCGAGCCAGGCGTCCTGGATCTTCTTGCCCGCCGGCGTGTTGCCGACCGCCTCGATGGTCGTGATCTTGGAGTCGCCGATGCTGTCGATCGTCGTGATGCAGGAGCGCACCGCGCTGTCATCGAGATGCACCGTGCAGGCGCCGCACAGCGCCATGCCGCAGCCGAACTTGGTGCCGGTCATGCCCAGCACGTCGCGCAGCACCCAGAGCAGCGGCGTGTCGCCATCGGCATCGACCTGATGACTGGTCCCATTGATCGTGATCTGGAAAGGCATCCTGACACTCCTGTCCTAGTTCGAGGCCCCGCGCGGTCCGCGCCCCTCCGGGCGCGACCGGCCACATTCCAAAGCAATCGCAAGCATCATCGCGCCGATTGCTCACTTATGGTAATAAATACAATTCCAACGCCCTATAAGCGGCGCTTTGATCTGAAGTGAAATAACTATTGGTTTATAATCATGGATCGACTGACCAGCATGTCGGTGTTCGCCCGCGTCGCCGATCTCGGCTCCTTCACCGCGGCGGCCAAGGAGCTGCGGATGTCGCCGACCATGATCGGCAAGCATATCCGTTTTCTCGAGGACCGGCTCGGCTCGCAATTGATCAACCGCTCGACCCGGCGGCAGGGCCTCACCGAGCTCGGCCGCAGCTATCTCGATCACTGCAGGCAATTGCTGGAACAGGCCGAAGCCGGCGATGCGCTGGTCGAGGAGGCGCTCAGCGCACCGCGCGGCAAGCTCCGCGTCGCGACCTCGGTCGCCTTCGGGTCGTACAGCCTGGCGCCCGCGCTGGTCCGCTTCATGAAGAGATATCCGGACGTCTCGGTCGACCTCATCCTCAGCGACAGGATGGTCGACCTGCTCGAGGAAGGGCTGGATGCGGCGATCCGGGTCGGCACGCTGACCGACTCCACCATGATGTCGCGCTCGCTGTCGCCCTATACCGGCGTGGTTTGCGCCGCGCCGAGCTATCTCGCCGAACGCGGCACGCCGACCCAGCCGGCGGATCTCGCCCGCCATGAATGCCTGCGCTACCCCGGCTGGTCGGACGGGCAGCGATGGACCTTCTCCGGGCCGGAGGGCGAAGTGCATGTCGATGTCGCGAGCCGCCTCTTCATCAACAGCGCATTCGGCATCCGTTATGCGGCGCTGGCCGGCGCCGGCATCGTGCTGATGCGCGACGAACTGCTGGCCGACGATATCGCCGCGGGACGGCTGCAGGTCCTGCTGCCGAACTACACGACGCAGACCCGCGCGCGTCAGATCCTGTGGCCGAAGCACCGCAAGATGACGCCGAAGCTCCGCGCGCTGATCGACTTCATCGTGGAGACGTATGGGTGAGCCAGATCGATCCTCCGGTTCACGGTCGAAACGTGAATTGAGGTTAGTTCGTGCCTGCTATGATGAGAAGATTATTGAGTACGGGCGTGGAGCAAAACGCCACCACTATCGCGATATTGTAAGG
The DNA here is from genome assembly GCF_054820065.1 of Bradyrhizobium sp. UFLA06-06. NCBI lineage: Bacteria > Pseudomonadati > Pseudomonadota > Alphaproteobacteria > Hyphomicrobiales > Nitrobacteraceae > Bradyrhizobium > Bradyrhizobium sp. UFLA06-06. The sequence continues at coordinate 239,552 of NZ_JADFUD010000004.1, read as the reverse complement.
GTTGTTGCTGCGCCACAGCAGCCACATCATGAAATAGGTCAAACCGAGCTTCGGGATAAGCCACCAGGGGCCGAGCCATGTCTGAGCGACATGCATGAACGGGTTCAACTCGCCGAGGCCGAGATTCAGGATCGTGTTGGTGGTGTAGAGATCGGCGATGCCAAGAAGCAGGACAGACAGCACGAGGAGCGTCTTGGCCAGGTAACGCGGCCCCAGAATGATCTCGTAGGCAAATGCGACGCCCTGCGGGACGTTCCGCTTGAACCACGACTGCGCGGCGTCATTGGTCGCGAAAACCTTCAGATGCTCCGGCTCGCCAACGGGCTTGCTTGTGTCGGTATAGACCCAGACCTTCATTCGATTGCTCAAATAGCTCTTTTCAAATCAAAAAAATATCATCTGCCGAGATGGTCCGCTCCGGAGACAGCTCTGCGGTCGCCGTAAGGACGATTCCGGAAAGTGGCGCTGGTTGGCCTTCGAGCTGCCGCTTCAGGGCGATTCAATCGTTGCGTCGCTTCAGGTCCATGCGTCCAATGCGTTCATCAATCAGTCGATTTAGTCTCTCGTCCCGCAGTGAATTCTTCCTAAACAGCCCGCCATGCAGCCGATAGGCAAGAAGAAGCAGGACAATAGCAGTGCCCCCGAGATAGTAGGACCAGTCCATTCTTGAACCGCGCCTGGTTGCTGCAATGGGCGAAGCTTAGGGCGAGCCTGTCCTACTTGTCCAACGCTATCCTGTGCGCCGCACCTGTCCGTGCCCGAATGGATTGGCCTGATTTATGCTTGGAAATGGCCGCATACGGAGGACGCGCGATGAGGCGGGACCTTTTGGTTATTTGCTGCGGAATGCTGGCCACGGGCGCCATCGCCTGGATCCTGCTGGGCAACCCGGCGAGCGTGCCACATATGCACGGGCTCCAGACGATGTCGGCCGATCAAGACCTGAGACTCGTCTCCCGGCGAAGTCCATATATGCGAGACGAGCGCTAGGGCCGTCCCCGGCGGATGCCCCGCGAAATTCAATCGCTGAGTTGCCCGACGAGGCAAGGCGGCTGTCGATTCGAATGCGCCCAGTCAGTGGGACTGAGCATAGGGTGCAGCATTCATCAGCAGCACCCCGAAAAGCAGGACCAGATAGAGCATCGAAAACACGAACAGGCGACGAGCGGGCCGCCTTTCCTTGTCGTGGCTCCGGCGTACCTGCCATGCGAGAAAAATCATGATCGCTCCCAGCGTCGCTGCAGCCGCGCCGTAGGCGGCTCCCGCAAACCCCAGTGCACAAGGCAGCAGCGAGGTCGAAACCAGAAGCACGCTGTAGAGAAGAATCTGGCGCTTTGTTTCGGTCCTGCCGGCCACGACCGGCAACATCGGCACGCCGGCGCGGGCATACTCTCCAGCAAGATTGAGCGACAGTGCCCAGAAGTGGGGTGGCGTCCAAAGGAAGATGATCAGAAACAGGATGAGCGGCTCGAGCCCGACATATCCTGTGACCGCGACCCAGCCGATCACCGGAGGGAGCGCTCCGGCGGCACCGCCAATGACGATATTCTGCGGGGTTCGGCGCTTAAGCCACATCGTGTAGACGACGACGTAGAAGAAGATCGTGAAAGCCAGCAGCGCAGCAGCGGCCATGTTCAGCAAGGTGCCGAGGGCGAGAACCGCGCACGAGCCGAGCATCAATCCGAAGACCAATGCTTCCGGGCGCGATACGCGGCCGCTGGGAATTGGACGGATGGCGGTACGTGCCATCATCGCATCGATGTCGGCGTCGTACCACATATTGAGCGCAGCTGCGGCGCCGGCGCCCGCAGCGATGCAAAGAAGAGCAGCGAGCCCGGTGAAGGGATCGATGCCGCCTGGTGCGACCATGAGACCGACCAATGCGGTAAAGACGACCAGCGACATCACGCGCGGTTTCGTCAGTGCGACGTAGTCTCCGATGTTGGTATAGCTCCGGCGACGAATTGAACGATTGATTTGCACGAGATTAATTCCTCGTCAGTTCGAAAAAGCCGTCGGTTGAAGGCCCTCTTCGCAGGGTGCCGGACGATGCGGCGAGGCCTCCGCCTTCAGGATGCCTTGCCTTGTCCAGCATGACCCATGTGGTCATGGCCGTCGCATTTCTAGCTTGCTGGCGCGAAGAACATGACCCGAAGCAGATGCGTATAGTCGGACTCGAACACCATGATCCCTACAAACACCAGCACCAGCACCGGCGGCAGCAGGATGGCGTAGGCCAACGCCAACCGCTCCCAGGCCATGTGCATGAACACAGCGACGATCAGGCCGGCCTTCAGCACCATGAACAGCAGGATCAGCGACCACCGCAGGTGGCCATGGATACCAAAATAGTCGACGAGATAGGAGCAGGTGCTGAGCACGAACAGCCATCCCCAGACCACCAGATAGAGCTTGATCGGGTGCTGCTGGCCCTCTGAATGCGCGGCGCCCGATGCCACCGCACCATGCACATAGGTGTGTAGCGCATGCTGTGCCGCCTGCCCTTCCACATGTACCGCTGCTTCTGTCATGCGCGACCTCACCAGAGATAAAAGAAGGCAAAGATGAACACCCAGACCAGATCGACGAAATGCCAGTACAGGCCCATGATTTCGACGATCTCGTAGTAGCCCTTGCGGCTCGTGAAAAAGCCGCGCCGCTCGACGTCGAAGTCTCCCCGCCAAACCTTTCGCGCGATGGCGATCAGGAAGATCACACCGATGGTCACGTGGGTGCCGTGGAAACCGGTGATCATGAAGAAGGAAGCGCCAAATTGCGGTGCGCCCCACGGGTTGCCCCAGGGGCGCACGCCCTCCATGATCAGCTTGGTCCATTCGAAAGCCTGCATTCCGACGAACGTCGCGCCAAATGCCGCGGTGACCAGCATCAAGGCTGCCGTTTTGACGCGATCCCGGCGGTAACCGAAGTTGACGGCCATCGCCATCGTCCCGCTGCTGCTGATCAGGACGAAGGTCATGATCGCAATCAGGATGAGCGGGATGTGCTGGCCGCCGATGTTGAGCGCGAAGACTTCGCTGGGATTGGGCCACGGCACAGTCGTCGACATTCGCGCCGTCATGTACGACAGCAGGAAGCAGCTGAAGATGAAGGTGTCGCTCAGAAGGAAGATCCACATCATGGCCTTCCCCCAGGACACGTTCTTGAACGCGCGCTGGTCCGAGGCCCAGTCGGCGGCGATGCCGCGCAATCCGGGTATCGTCCCGGGCAGCGCCTTGGGGGTTGCGAGTGTGGTTTCTGTCATCGCTTCCTGCCCTCGCTAGGTGAGCAACTGGCGACAGATGTCGACGAAATTGTCGGTCCAGCCCGTCAGCAGACCGAGCAGCACCAGCCAGACCAGCAACAGGAAATGCCAGTAGATGGTACAAAGCTCGACGCTCAGGCGCATCTGCGTCATCGGCGCGCCGCGCCACAGTTTTACGGTCGCCCTGCCGAGCGCCACCAGGCCGCCGGTCACGTGCAGCCCGTGGAGCGCGGTGATCAGATAGAAGAAGGAATTGGCCGGATTCGACGCCATGACATAGCCGGCGCTGTTGAGCTGCTGCCACACCACGAGCTGCCCGATCAGGAACATCACGGCCGATGCACCGCCGATCAACAGGCCCGCGATCAAGCCTTCATGGTCGTCGTGGCGCGCGGCCATCAGCGCCCATTGCAGCGCCACGCTGCTGATGACGAGGACGCCGGTGTTGAACCACACCAGCCTCGGCAGCGGCAGTTCGCGCCAGTCCACCATGGTGGTGCGCATCGAGTAGGCGCTGATCAGGAGCGCGAACAGCGAGCCGACCACCGCGAGAAAAACACCGAGGCCGATTTTCGCCGCCGGCACCGAAGAGCCGCGATCGCCGCGAAGATCGACGGCAATGCCCTGCTCCAGCCACGGCTTGGCGGCCAGCCGTTGCTGCGAGAGCCACCATCCCGCGATCGCTGCAATCGTAGCAATGAACAGGACGATGGCACTCACGGATGGGCCCCCTGGGCCAGCACCTTGGCCGGCGGTTCATTCTGCGGGATGAAGTCCCTGGCGGCACCGGGCACGCTGTAATCATAGGCCCAGCGATACACGACGGGGAGCTCCTTGCCCCAGTTGCCGTGCCCCGGCGGGGTCTCCGGCGTCTGCCATTCCAGCGAGGTGGCACCCCAGGGATTGCCGCCCGCCTCTTTTCCCTTGAACAGGCTCCAGACCAGATTGAACAGGAAGACGAGCTGGGCGAAGCCGACAATCAGCGCCGCCACGCTCATGAACGCGTTGAGGTCATGGGCGGAGGCCGGGACGAAGGACGTGTCGCCGATGTCGTGATAGCGGCGCGGCATCCCGAGCAGGCCGAGATAGTGCATCGGGAAGAACACCGCATAGGCCCCGACGAACGTCACCCAGAAGTGGAAGCGTCCGAGCGCATCATTGAGCATCCGCCCGGTGACCTTCGGATACCAGTGATAGATCCCGCCGAACACGGCCATGATCGGCGCAATCCCCATCACCATGTGGAAGTGCGCGACAACGAACATCGTATCCGACAGCGGGACGTCGACGACAACGTTGCCGAGGAACAGCCCGGTCAGGCCGCCATTGACGAAGGTGACGATGAAGCCGAGCGCAAACAGCATCGGCACCGTGAGATGGATGTCGCCGCGCCAAAGGGTCAACACCCAGTTGTAGACCTTGATCGCGGTCGGGACCGCGATGATGAGCGTCGTGGTGGCGAAGAAGAACCCGAAATACGGGTGCATGCCGCTGACATACATGTGGTGCGCCCACACGACGAAGCTCAGCGCCCCGATCGCCACGATCGCCCAGACCATCATACGATAGCCGAAGATGTTCTTGCGCGCGTGCGTACTGATCAGATCCGAGATGATGCCGAACGCCGGCAGCGCGACGATGTAAACCTCGGGATGGCCGAAGAACCAGAACAAATGCTGGAACAGGATCGGGCTGCCGCCGCCATACTTGGTCAACTGGCCCATCTCGACCAGTGTCGGCATGAAGAAGCTGGTTCCAAGGAGGCGGTCCAGCAGCAGCATCACCGAGGCCACGAACAGCGCCGGGAACGCCAGCAGCGCCATCACGGTGGCGGTGAAGATGCCCCACACCGTCAGGGGCATGCGCATCAAGGTCATGCCGCGTGTGCGGGCCTGCAACACCGTTACCACGTAATTGAGCCCGCCCATCGTGAAGCCGATGATGAACAGGATCAGCGAGGCCAGCATGAGAACGATGCCCCAGTCCTGCCCGGGGGTACCGGAGAGAATCGCCTGGGGCGGATAAAGCGTCCAGCCGGCGCCGGTCGGTCCGCCCGGCACGAAGAACGTCGCGGCCAGCACCAGCACCGCGAGCAGGTAGACCCAATAGCTCAGCATGTTCACATAGGGGAAGACCATGTCCCGCGCGCCGACCATCAGCGGGATGAGGTAGTTGCCGAAGCCGCCGAGGAACAGCGCCGTGAGCAGGTAGATCACCATGATCATGCCGTGCATGGTGATGAACTGAAGGTACTGATTGGCATCGATAAAGGAGAATGTGCCGGGAAATCCCAGTTGCAGCCGCATCATCCACGACAGCACCAGCGCAACCATTCCGATCGACATCGCCGTGATCGAGTACTGGACGGCGATCACCTTGGCGTCTTGCGAAAAAACGTACCTCGTCCACCAGCTGTGCGGATGATAGAGCTCAACCTCAGCGACTTCGGCGGGCGGAATGCCTGCGACCTGATCAAACGGGATATCGACCATCGGAATTCCCTCCTTGGTCTTCTCGGCGACGGGTTCGCTTCACAACATCCGACGCATCCTCGTCGGCATGCTCATTCGCTACCCGTCTTGTACGCGGCCTTCGCGACGTTGCGCTGGCCGGACAAGGCGGCGAACGTGTGCTGCTTGTCCAGCCACGCGTGATATTCCTTCTCTTCTTCCACGACGACCTTGCTGCGCATCTGTGCGTGCGCGGCACCGCAAAGCTCCGCGCAGAGGACGTCGAAAGTTCCGGTCCGGGTCGGCGTGAGCCAGTAGTAAGTCACCGAGCCAGGGATCATATCCATCTTCGCCCGGAACTCGGGCACATAGAAATCATGCAGGACGTCGATCGAGCGGAGCAGCACCTTCACCGGCTTCCCGATCGGCAGATGCAGATCCTCGTTTTGCACGACGATGTCGTCCTGCCCGTTCGGATCATTGGGATTCAACCCGAGTGGATTGTCGGAGCTGATCAGGCGCGCATCTGACGTGCCGAGCCGGCCGTCCTTTCCCGGAAGCCGATAGCTCCACATCCACTGTTGTCCAACGACCTCGACGTCGGTCGCGTCGTCGGGAACGGTGACGAACTGGTGCCAGACGACGAGGCCGGGCGCCAGCATGGCGACGACGCCGATCGCGGTGCCGATGCTGAGCCACCATTCGAGCTTCTTGTTCTCGGGATTGTAGTGGGCGCGCCGTCCCTCGGTGTGGTGAAAGCGCAGGACGCAATAAGCCATGAACACGATCACCGCGCAGAACACCGCTCCGGTGATCCAGAATGTCAGGTTGATCGTGTGGTCGATATAGCTCCAGTTCGAGGCAATCGGGGTCCACCACCAGGGGCTGTACAGGTGAAACAGCACCGAGGCGACGGCAACCAGGAGCAGTAAGATCGCTACAGCCATCCCTCATTCCTCCTTGCCATCGAAGGCTGCGGAGACGAACGAAAGGGCGGAGCTCACGTCAGAGGGATGGTCTCACGTTCACCATCACCGTGGCTTTTGCCTCGCCCATTCTGCCGGTCGCGATGCTGGGACATGACAAAAACTCAACGTCACGGCCGCAACCTCATCGGAGCTGGGGGCGTCAACCATCAACATGGTACCCATCGAGCCAGACGTCAATAGAGGAGTAATGCCCGCCGCTGTCCGGCGCGTGTTGGATGCCGCGAACACTGATCGGCCTTCCCCTATCGCATGGTGCATCGCAAGACCTCGTTTGTGCACCTGCACAATTCTCCCGACCGCATTCGCCACCTTGCTTCTGCCGCGCATCGGACTAGTTTTACTGGACCGGTTGCGACAGATGTCGTCCGGCAAGCTCCTTCTGGTTGAATCTGATTTGCCGGACTCAGTCGCGATTTTCGCGCATGAGGCGGATGTGCGTGTGTTGATGGCGCTCCGTTCCCCTGCGGCCACAAGCAAGGAGACCGGAACCATGACCACGGTGTTCGCACGACCCAAGCTGCAATTGTTTGGTGTCTCTACCGCCTTCGTCGTTCGCAAGATCAGCCTTTCCGACTTGGGCGACGCGCTGCGCCTCGGCTGGGAAGACTTCAAGGCCATCCCGACCCACGCAATCGTCCTGTGCGTGATGTATCCGGTGCTCGGACTTGTCCTGTTCAGACTTGTGCTTGGCTATTCGGTGCTGCCCCTGCTGTTTCCGCTCGCCGCCGGCTTCGCCCTGATCGGTCCTTTCGCCGGACTAGGCCTCTACGAACTGAGCCGACGACGCGAACGCGGAGAGGAGCCAGGAGCCTGGGATGCAATGCAGGTGCTGCGCGCGCCGTCGTTCGGCGCCATGTTCGAGCTTGGCGTTCTCCTGCTCGTTCTGTTCGGGGTCTGGATCGCCACCGCGGACGCGATCTACATCATGACGTTCGGCTATGCGCCGGCCGCGAGCATCCCTGATTTCGCAAAGCGCGTGTTGACGACGCCCGAAGGCTGGTCGCTCATCGTCGTCGGATGCGGCGTCGGCTTCCTTTTCGCCTTGGTTGCCCTGTGCGTCAGCGTCGTCTCATTTCCGCTGATGCTCGACCGTCATGCGACTGCGATCGATGCGATCCGCACCTCGATACGGGCCGTGATGATGAATCCAATTGAGATGGCCGCGTGGGGATTGATCGTTGCGGTATTGCTGGCCGTGGGTTCACTGCCATTCTTCGTCGGTCTCTGCGTCGTTCTGCCGGTGCTTGGTCATGCGACCTGGCATCTTTACAGGAAGGTGGTGGAGCCTGACCGGAATCCTCCGCAAGAAGCGCCCCGTCCGCCGATCGGTCACCGCTACGCGGCCGACTTCCCGGCCTCCCTCTTTCCGTGGAGCCGTGAGCGCTAAAGCGTTCTCGAGCGAAGTGGCTACCGGTTCGCGTGAAGAAAACGCGTCAAAACAAGAACCGGCGCGAGCTTGATCGCGCACGCGGCAAGCGGACGTAGTTTATTGTCGCGCCGCGCCGCGGCCTGGCCGGCGACGAGCCCGACATGCCGCGATCAGTCACGCCAAGCACTGATTTGCCCGACGGCGCAAGCCCCCTCGCGAGCTTTCCACCTTTTGCTCGGCGCCCATGGGTGCGATCGGCACTCGGCTTTCCCTGCGCGCTCTGATCAAGAGACGGCGGAACGAAGCGCAATGCTCGGACAAATCATGTCGCGAGAATGTGGATGTGCGACTCACAGATCGCGCAACAAATTCAGTGTCGTCCCTGCGAAAGCAGGGACCCATAACCACAAATGCTGATTGTTGAACGATGCTGGAAACGACGAGTCCCGCCTGTAACACCCGCTGCGGCGTATGGGTCCCTGCTTTCGCAGGGACGACGTGGGGAGAGAATTGTGTGCTCTCATTCTCCCCGGTGTCATGCCCGCGCATGCGGGCGATCCAGTACGCCGCGGCCTCTCGGCTCAAGCACTGGCGTCTCTGGAATACTGGATCACCCGCATGCGAATGCGCGGGTGATGACACCGCGCGTTTGTCATCATGAATCGAGGACCATCCACTGTCGTCGTCCTGGCTTTCGCCAGGACGACGACCGTATTTGCAGCGACGGCGCAATCGACACCGCCACATCCCCTCACCTCATCAGCGCCTCGACCTCCTTGCGGAACGCCTGGCGCGAGCCGTCGCGGGAGTAGAACATGTGACCGCCGGGATAGACCGCGAGCCTGGTGCGGCTCGGACCCGCGAAGGCCGGCAACTGGTCGAGGATGATCTTCGAGGCGAAGTACGGGGTGGCGAGATCGAACAGGCCGTGCCCGATCAGGAGTTTCAGATTGGGGTCGAGCGCCAGCGCCTGGCGAAGCTGCGTCACCGACTCCGCCGGACTGATGCCGTGACCGAACTCCCAGGCCTTGTTCACGCTTTCGCTGAGCAGATGATAGGAGCCGTCCGGCCGCCAGTTCAGCTTGCGCGTGGTGAGGTCGACGGCGGCGCTGGTCAACGGCGCCATCAGGGGATCGCCGGACGGATCGTTGAAACGGAAGTAGCTCGAATCCGGATAGGGATCGAAGCCTTCGACCGAGGCGTCGTAGCGGCCGGTCACCTTGCCGCTCTTGCGATCGAACTCGCGGCGGAATTCGCCGATATCGAAGCGGCCGGCGAGCCTGCGGCTCACCGCCTGATCGATCCCGGTCAGGCTCGCGACCTTGTCGGCGAGCCGCGCGGTGGCCTCGGTGTCGGCTTGCCCCTTGACGAGGTCGAGCAGGAAATCGCCGCGCGCGTAGCTCTCGACGTCGGCGAGATCCTTGCGCGTCACCGGGCCCTTCGTCTGTCGCGCGACCGCGGTCATGGTCGGCAGGCTTGCGACATATTGCAGGAGGCTGGAGCCGGTATATTCGCGGAAATCGAGCACCGGCGAGATCAGCACCAGGCCGCGGACGCCAACGCCCTGCTGCATTTGCAGATTGCGCACCACCTTGGGCCCGCGAATGCCGCCATAGCTTTCGCCGACGAGATATTTCGGCGAGGTCAGCCGGTCGTATTTCTCCAGCCAGCGGCGGATCACCAGCGCGACCGAATTGGCATCGCCGTCGACGGTGAAGAAGCGCTTGCGCGCCTCCTCCGAGGTGGTGATGAAGCGGCTGTAGCCGGTGCCGACCGGATCGATGAAGACGAGATCGGTGAAATCGAGCCAGGTGTCGGCATTGGCCTGCAGCTCGGGCGCGGCCGAGGACACCGCGCCGTCGAACGGCAGCCGCCACGGCCCGACATTGCCGAATTGCAGCCAGGCCGAGGCGGAGCCCGGACCGCCGTTGAACAGGAAGGTCACCGGCCGGTTCGCCTTCTCGGTGCCGTCGAGCTGGTAGGACGTATAGGCGATGTCGGCGAGCGGCTCGCCCTTGTCGTCGAACACGCGGATCGAACCCGCGGTCGCGCTGAAGTTAAGGGTGCGGTTCGGCAGCGCGACCGATTGCTTGGTCGTGGAGTCCGGCGGCAGGCGATGCTGCTCGGCGGTCGAGCCGCTGGCCGCAGCGTTGGCGCCGGAGCCGGCCTCGCCGCCGCGTCCTGCCCGCCCCTTCTGGCCGCTCGGGTTCTGGCCAGCTGGGTTCTGGCCACTTGGAGCCTGCGCGCTCGGCGACGGCGATGGCTGCGGGATCTCGTCGTCGGCCCGCGCCGCGGTCGCAAGACAGGCCACCAGCAACGCCGCGGCGAGCCGTGTCGCAAGACTGTTAGCCATATCGTTCACTCCCTGCGCCCCGATTTACGCAATCCAGCGGCAAACTGCGCTAGTTTGGCGGCGCCGGCGTGGCATGCGGTCCGTTCCCGGACCATCTCGACAAGGCCGCCCGGGATGTATAGACGAGCGCGGCGTGTTCCGTGCCAAACGAGTTCGTGAGCGAATGGCCAGCTCCAAGCGGTATGACAAGATCGCCTTCGTCGCCAGCGCCAGCGCGGAAGCGCAATCGGCGCTCGAGCAGCTGACGGAAATGTACGGCAACCATCCACCCGCCGATGCCGACGTCGTGGTCGCGCTCGGCGGCGACGGTTTGATGCTGCAGACGCTGCACGCCAACATGCGCAGCGGCAAGCCGATCTACGGCATGCATCGCGGCACCGTCGGCTTCCTGATGAACGAATACTCGACGCATGATCTGCGCACCCGGCTTGCCGCCGCACGGGAGTCGCTGATCAATCCGCTGCTGATGCGCGCGACCGACATCCACGGCGCCGTGCATCTGCATCATGCCATCAACGAGGTCGCGCTGTTCCGGCAGACCTACCAGGTCGCCAAGCTGCGCATCCTGATCGACGAGCACGAGCGGATGCCCGAGCTGATGGCCGACGGCATCCTGGTGGCGACGCCGGCCGGATCGACCGCCTACAACCTCTCCGCCCAGGGGCCGATCCTGCCGATCAACGCGGCGCTGTTGGCGCTGACCCCGATCAGCGCGTTCCGGCCGCGGCGCTGGCGCGGCGCGCTGCTGCCGAATTCCGCCTTCGTGGTGATCGAGGTGATCGAGGGCGAGAAGCGCCCGGTCGCAGCGGTCGCCGACCATGACGAGGTCCGCGACGTCCGCCGGGTCGAGGTGCTGTCCGACAAGACAATCGCGATGCGGATGCTGTTCGACCCCGGCCACTCGCTGGAGGAACGCATCCTTCGCGAGCAGTTCGGCTACTGACGGCGTCTCCCCTTGCCGGCAACCAATCATTAACCCCGGGCGGGATATGGTTAACGTCGGGTAATACCGCATTGGCCCGGTATGCCCTATCCAGGGCCGGACCATGTATCGCATCGATTTCAACAAGCTGCGATTTTTGATTTGCGACGACAATCCGCATATGCGCCGCATCCTGCGGACGCTGCTGCATTCGTTCGGCGCGCGCGAGGTGTATGAGGCCGAGGACGGCGCCACCGCGCTCGAGATGTATACGCACTACGTGCCCGACATCGTCATCACCGACTGGTCGATGCCGATCTTCGACGGGCTCGAGCTTGCGCAGATGATCCGGCAGCCGGAATCCAAGGGTAATCCCTACGCGCCGATCATCATGCTGACCGGGCATTCCGAGAAGCGCCGCGTCACGGTGGCGCGCGATGCCGGCGTCACCGAATTTTTGGCCAAGCCGATCTCGGCCAAGGGCCTCTACCAGCGCATCATGAACGTGGTCGCCAATCCGCGCCCGTTCATCAAGACCAAGACCTATTTCGGCCCCGACCGCCGCCGCAACACCACCAACACCTATATCGGCCCCGAACGCCGCGGCAGCGGCGAGGTCGAGGTGCTGCAACAGCCGTCGCTGCTCGAAAAGGCGCGCTCGGCCATCTAGGATACCGCCATGGCGAAAGACAAACCCGGGACGATCGAGGTCAAGAGTTTCGGCACGCACCACGTGATCACGCAGCCCAATCCGCTGCGCAAGATGCTGCTGCGCGTCCCCGAGAGCGATCTCGACGATCCGGTCGGCCGCGCCGAAAAGGCGCTCGCCGGGCTGTCGGGCGAGTTCAAGGAGTGGATGACGATCGAGGCCGACCGCCTCTCCGCCGCGCACGCCACCGTGCTGCGCGAGGGCTTCAACCAAAAGACGCGCGAGGAGCTGTTCCGCGCCGCGCATGACATCAAGGGCGATGCCGCGACATTCGGCTATCCGTCGGCAGCCGCAGCCGCCGAGAGCCTGTGCCGCATCATCGAGCACGCGCCGGATCTCGGCGCCGTGCCGCCGCAGCTGATCGCCCATCACATCAACGCGGTGCAGGCGATCGTGCGCAACCGCACCAAGCTCGACACCGCGGTCGTCGCCGGCGTGCTGAGCAAGCAGCTCCGCGGCATCGCCGATGAATTCCTGACCCACGCCAACCGCGACCGTCCCGAGCACCTCGAGGCGATCCTCGCGCCGAGCATCGTGCCCGGCGAATAGCCGCGCTGCCGGCGGCTCGCTTTGCGGCCACCACTCAAGCATCCATCGATCGGCAGGAAACGCGGCCCTCAGGCCGCGATGAGATCGTCGTCGTAAGGCAGCACCGCGATCGCGTCTTCCGCGGCGAGCTCCTCGCAGAACATCCGCGCGTCCTCGCGGGCCGATTCCGTCGCGAAGCGGCGCAGCAGGATCAAGAGCGGCTCGGCCGCCGAATGATCGGTCTCGCAATGCGTCAGCACGCGCTCCACCATGCGGCGATGCAGCCGCGCCGCGCCGTCGCCACTGTCGACATAGCCGACCTCGTGGCTGGCCTCGAGCGCGACGCGGAACGCGGCGTAGGTGGATTCCGGCAGGTCGGCGCGGCGCAGCAGCGCCTGCAGGCCGTTGCCGCCGCGGTCGTTCAACAGCGCGGAGACGCGGCCATAGGGCAGTCCGGACAGCTCGGCGAGCGCAGCCCCAAACAAATCGAGATTGCCCGACAGCAACGCGCGCAGGATCAGCCCGGCGGTCAATTGCCCGGTGGCGCGCAGATGCGTGATCAGGTTCTGCATGTCGTCGCCGAAGGCGCGCGCGGCGATGTTCACGGTGGAGCGTTCCCTGGCCTCACCGGCGATGCGGTCGGCGCGATCGGCACCGAGCCAGTTTCGCGCGACGACGAACTGCGCCAGCGTCTCGGAGAGCTTTGCGACCAGCGCCAGCCGCGTCGCCGACGGCAGGTCTTCCAACTGCAGCATCGATTCCCTGATGGCGGCGAGATGGCCGTGGCGTTCGACGATGCGATCCCAGGAGAATGGCGCGAGGCCGGCGTAAGGATTTTCGATCAGTTCGAGCGCGGCCGCGGCCGAGCCGACCTCGGCAATCGCGGCGGCGACGGAGGCCGGTAGATTGATGCGGCGCGCGATCGCGCACTGCATCTCGTCGGAGCCGGTGGCGACGATGTCGACGAGGTCGGCATCGATCAGAAGCGGTGAATGTTCCAGCACCGGCAGCGCGATCGCCGGCTGGTCGGCCGACAGCGCCTGCACGATCGCGGCAGGCGCGTCCGCACTGCGCGCGAACACCTCGGCCATCGCCTGCCGCACCAGCGGCGACGGGTCGTCGAGCAGCATCAGCAGCGCGCCTTCGGCTGCGATGCGGTCGTCCTCGGTGAGATCCGAGATGAGCCAGGCCCGGGCCAACGCCCGTGTCGCCTCTGCTCGCTCACCTGCTGGAGCGGTCCTAATCCAACTAATAAACTGCCGAACGATCATGGTCCTTCCGGCTTACGCAACGAAACGGCATCGGCATACGACGCCACTACAAGGAAAAATAAACCATGACGCTTAATAAAGGGTTCACCATAAACGTTTGGGATTATTGACGTTTCGTTAAGACGGCAACGGCGTGCGGCTTCGCGCGCGCAGCAGGGCGCGCTAGCCGTTGCTGTAGGTGCCGCTCGGATCGCTGAACAGGTCAAGCCGGCCGGGCGCGCGGACCTTTGGCGTCGCCGACGCGGTCAGCGAGGAGGAATTGCCCCACAGCTCCTGCACCGCCGGCGAGATCGGCTCCGAGCGGTCGCCGGCCTGGTAGAGCGAGCGGAAGGTCGGTGCCGGCTGCGCCGATGCGACGGCCGGGGTCGCTCCGACCGGCGTCGCCGACCGGGAGTCCGGGAAGGTCGAGAGATACGAAGCGGTATCCATGGTCAGCGCCGTGGTCGGCGCGGCGCTTGCGATCGCGTAAGGCGACATGGTGTCGCCGCCCGCCGCGGCGAAGGCGGTGCGCGTATCCTTGGAGTTCGCGGCCGCGGCGTAGCGCGTGGTCAGCACCGAATAGACCTGGCTGACGCTGCGCGCGCTGCCCGACCTGTCGTAGAAGATCGACTGGTTGGCGGCCGCCGCCTTCGGAAACATCGCGGCCGCATTGGCGCTCGGGCTATCCTCGGCGCTCGAGATCAGCTTGCCGGCGCCGCCGACGCCCATGAAGTGGGCCATGTAGAGCTCGGCATCGGTCGGACGGCGGCCGAGCTTGCCGGTGAGCTTGAAGCTGTTGGACTGCGTCAGCACCGCCGCCATCGAGGACGCCGCGTCCGGATCGTCGCGCAGCTTCATGACCGCGGCGCGCGCGGAGGGATCGCTGACCGAATAGCTGCCGTCGGAATTCCTGCTGATGGCGTCGGCATACTGGCCGTAGCCGAGCTGGCTTCCCGCCTCCTTGACGGTGCCGAGCCAGGTCTGGTCGATGAATTGATAAAGTCCATGCGCCGACGAGGTCGTGGCGCCGGCCCGCGGATTGAAATTGGATTCCATCTTCGCGGTCGTGAGCAGATATTCGAAGCTCGTGCCGGTGGTCGCGGCCGCCTGCTTGATCGAGCTCGCGACCTTCAGGCGCGAGGGATCGACACCTGCCGAAGCCGTCGCATTGAAGAGGTCGACCGCCATCTGTCCGGGTGCCTTGCCGGGTGCCGGCAATCGGCACCCATGTCCCGTCAACCTGCCGTAATTATGGTTAATGGCGCGTTAATGGGTCAGGGCTGGGCCTCGTAGTAGTGCGCGACCTGGTCGATCTCCTCGGCCGTCATCTGGCGCGCGATGTTGCGCATCTGCTGACTGATGTCGTTGCGGCGGGCCCCGGATGCAAAGGCCTCGAGCTGCGCCTTGATGTAGACCGCCGACTGGCCGCCGAGCCAGGGGCTTCCCGCCTTGTTGTCGACATCGCCGTGGCAGGAGCCGCAAGGCGCGATGTTGCGCATCGGGGCGCCCGTCACCACGATCGCCGGCGCGGGACGCCCGGTATCCAGATTGTTCGAAGGCACCCGCGGCAGATAGGCGTAATAGGCCGCAACGTCCTTCATGTCCTGATCGCTCATCGCCGCCGCGAACGGGCTCATCACCACGCTGACCCGCGCGCCGGTCTTGAAGTCATTCAGCTCCTTGTACGTCACCGCCGCAAATTGCCCGGCGAGGTTCGGTGAATGGGCGTCGCTGACGCCCTGCGGTCCGTGGCAGATCGCGCAGCGCTGCGCCAGCGTTGCGCCCCGCCCGATCGAGACCTGATTCACCTTGGTCAGCATCTCCGACGTCATGATGACGTTCGACGTCTTGAAATCCGGCTTGATGCCGGCCTCCTGCACGGCGGCACGCGGAACGCCGGCCGCGCTGCAGATCGCATCCCAGACGCCGGCAAGCTTCAAATTGGGTTGCGCCAGCGGCAACCAGATCAGGCCTGCGATGGCCGACAAAACGGCGATGGCGACCGTGATGCCGACGCTGGCGCCGAACCACGGATTGCGCAGCGAGAACAGCGGCTGGTCGCTCATCGGCCTGCTCCGACATAGACCGCGGGCACGCTGGTCTCGTTCAGCGCCATCAGCTGCGCAATCGGGAAACCATAGTTCACCACGGTGAGACCGACCATCAATGCGAGCCACAGGCCGAATGAGTTGAGCGCGACCGGAATCCGCGCCGGCATGTGCAGCGGCACCGCGAAGCGGTACGCACCCGCCTCGCCTCGCGCGCCGAATTGCCCGCGGATCAGCACCAGCAGGAACAGCAGGCCCGACAGCAACAGGATGAATCCGCCGATTGCCGACATCGTGACCGACAAGGCCTGCGGCGAGATCGCCGGGTTGGCATAGTCATAATAGGCCATGCGGCGCGGCATGCCGAGAATACCGACATAGTGCCACGGGAAGGTGGTCACGATCATGCCGATGAACCACAGCCAGAGCTGCGTGCGCATCAGGCCAAAACTGTCCAGCGCCCGGTCGGTCAGATGCGGCCACAGATCATAGGCGATGGCAAAATACATGATGACGATGGCGCCACCGAAGATCAGGTGGAAATGGCCGGTGATCCACTGCGTGTTGTGCACGGTGGCGTCGAGCTGATAGCTCATGTTGATCAGGCCGCCGGCGCCTCCGAAGCCGAGCATGACCAGCGACAGCGCCGTCGCCAGCATGATCGGATTGGACCACGGCAACGCGCCGACCCAGCCGAAGGCGCCGCGCCCGCCGCGCAGGCGGCTGGCGATCTCAGCCGACGCGCAGATCGTGAACACCGTGAGCAGCGTCGGCAGCGCGACCAGGCCGGTGAACACCGAGTGCATGAACTTGAATCCGGCGCCGACCTGCGGATCGGCAAACAGATGATGCACGCCGATCGGCATCGCCACCACGACGAACAGGATGAACGAAATCCGCGCCATCGCGTCGCTGAAGAGCCGGCCGCCGATCGCGCGCGGGAAGATCGTGTAGTAGGCGATGTAGGTCGGGATCAGCCAGAAATAAACGATGGCGTGCAGCGTCCAGGAGAAGAAGACGCGGGCCAGCCCCGCATCGATCGTCGACTTCAGCCCAAGCGCCACGGGCAGGATCTGGAACAGGATCTCGAGCGCCGCGCCGACCGCGGTCCAGCCCCAGAGCAATGAGCCCGCGACATTGGCGTACATCGCAAGCGGCACCGGCTTGCCCGGGTTCTCGCGCTTCCAGATCACGAAATTGGTCACCATCAGCGCGACCCAGATCCATGAGCCGACCACGACCATGACGACGCCGATGTAGTAGAAGGGATTACCGACCATCGGCGGATAGAAGGTGTAGAGCACCGAGGCGAGCCCGAGCGACACCGGGATCATCGCGACAATGGCGCCGACGGCGACCAGGAAGAAGCCCACCCAGGCCCAGCGCCGTCCAACCAGCTCCTTCTCGAGTGAGGCTTCGGTGATCGCGTAGCCGAATCCCATCGCGATCAGCGTCGGGAAGACGTATCCCATCGCCGAGCCATGGGCGGTGACCGAGCGATAATAGAACTCGGGATTGAAATGCCAGGCGTTCAACGGGCTGCGCACGAACATCTGCCAGGCGCCGAGCACCAGCGCGACACCGAACACGATGAAGGCAAGCCAGAAATGCGCCGCGATCAGCCGCTTGTTAATCAACACAGGTCAGCCTCCGCTTCGCTGCCGCCATGTCACGGAACGCAGCCTTGTCGACCACCTTGACCTTGCCCCACATACCCTGGTGGCCGATGCCGCAGAATTCCTGGCACGGCATCACGTGATCGCCCGGCGCCTTGAAGCGCACCGGCAGGTCCGTGACGTAGCCCGGCACCAGCATCGTGTTGATGTTGGTGCCCTCGATCAGGAAACCGTGGACGACATCGGCGCTGGTGGCGCGGAAGGTGATCGGCGTCTCCGCGGGCACCACGATGCATTGCGGTGTGAAGGAATATTGCTGGCCAATCGCGCGCACGGTGACCGATCCGTCGGCCTGCATTTCGCTGCCGAGATTGCTCTCGACGAATTCGCCCGACAGATGCAGCGTCTTGGGATCGGCGGTTTCGACCCGGCCCTGCGGCATCGTCGCCTGATGGATGCCGATATAGGTCGCCATGCCGACCAGGACGCCGACAATGACGATCGACAGCGTCGCCCAGCGCCGCTCGATCCGTGCGGCAACGGCCTCGCCGAGGCTGTGGTCAGTCTCGCTCGCCATCAGGGAACGCTCCGCGGCAGGAAGACCAGCAGATAGAATGCAAACCACAATCCGACCACGACGGCCGTCGCAATGCCCGCGACTGCGACCGCGCCACCTGGACCGGCGCGTACGATGGTCTCGACATCATCGTCTTCCGAGCCCGATGCCGGCGGTTGCGGCGAAGACGAGTTGATCATGATCGCGCTCCCCTTAGCGCGCGACGAGACGAGATTGACTAGTCATCGCGCTTTAGCTCCTTGTTTGAGCATGATCGTTTCGGAAAACCGCTTCGCACTTTTCCGGATCATGCTTTAGTTCAGCGTTGCTGCCCGCAGTTCGTTGGCCTGCCGCGCCGACACCGGCTCGCCGCGATTGCCCCAGGCCGTTCGAATGTAGGTCACGACAGCCGCGACCTCGTCATCCGACAGCTTCTGCGCGAACGGCGGCATGCCGTGGGGCATCGGATTGCCCGACGTGCCCGGCGGATACCCGCCATTGAGCACCATCCGGATCGGGTTCACTGCGGAGACCATCTGGATCGACTGATTGCCGGCCAGCGGCGGATAATCCGGCGGCATGCCCTGCCCGGTCGCGCCATGACAGCTTGCGCAGTCGCGGTCATAGATCGACTTGCCAAAGGACAGCAGCAGACTGCTCTCGGCCGACGGCAGCGACGTCGACGCCTTTTCCGGAGGACCGCCCTGCGCAAGGCCCTTCAGGTAGACCGCCATCGCGCGCGCATCATCATCATTGAGATATTGCAGGCTGTTGTAGACGACCTCGGCCATCGGCCCGTACACGGCGCCCTTGGCGGACACGCCCTTGCGCAGATAGTCGACGATCTCCTCGATCGTCCAGTCGCCGAGCCCCGTCTCCTTGTTGGAGGTCAGCGACGGCGCGTACCAGTTCTGCATCGGGATCAGGCCGCCCTCGAAGGCCTGCGACTGCTTGCTGCCGCCGAGCGCATTGATCGGGGTGTGACACATCCCGCAATGACCCAGTCCCTCGACCAGATAGTTACCTCTATTCCACTCTGCCGACTTCGTTGGATCCGGCTTGAACTCGCCTTCCCTGAAGAACAGCGTGCGCCAACCGAGGATCAGCGAGCGGTTGTTGAACGGGAATGTCAGGTCATGCGCCTTGTTGAGCTGCCTCACCGGCGGCACCGTGCGCAAATAGGCGTAGATCGCGTCGCTGTCCTCGCGCGTCACCTTGGTATAGGAGGCGAACGGCATCGCCGGATAGACCAGGCCGCCATCGGGGAAGCGGCCATTGTGCATCATCTGGTAGAACTGATCCGACGTCCACGTGCCGATCCCGGTCTGCGGGTCGGGCGTGATGTTCGACGTGTAGAGCGTGCCGAATGGCGTCTTCATCGGGAGGCCGCCGGCGAAGGTCTTGCCTTCGCGCGCGGTGTGGCAGGCGATGCAATCGCCGGCGCGTGCGAGATACTCGCCCTTGGCGAGGACGGCCGGATCGGCCGCCTTCTGCTGCGCCGATGCCGCCATGGGCGACAGTGCCAGCATCACTCCGACAAGCAGTCCTGTTAAGGTTCGCGACATCGGCACGATCCCTTCAATGCGGTTCGCTGCCGCATTCGAGCGGCATCGGAAGGCTGCCTCGCGGCGCGAAGGATGGATCCGCCGGCGACGGACGCGATGACAGGTAGGCGGCCACCGCCTTCACGTCGTCCTCCGTCAGCAGGCTCGCGACGATCTGCATGCAATCGGGAGCGAACGCGGTCCGTGTGCCGTAGCGCCAGCCGCCGAGCTGGCCGCTGATATAGGCGGCGCGCAGGCCAAGCAGGCCGGGAATGCCGGGCTCCATGCCGCCCAACGTCGGACCATGGCAGGCCGAACAGGGTGGAATGCCGTGCTGCGCATCGCCGTTCTTCACGATCTGCTCGCCACGCGCCAGGATCTCCTTGCTGTCGACCGGCGGGACCGGCGGCGGAAATGCCGGCCTGAGCGAGGCGAAATATTCGGCGATCTTCTTCAGGTAATCGTCGGTCTGAAATTCCAGCAGGTAGTTCATCGGCGGATATTTCCGCCGTCCATCCCTGAATGCGATGAGCTGGTTGTAGAGATAGCCCGCCGGCTTGCCGGCCAGCCGCGGGAAATAGGCGTCGCTGGTGCCCTCGCCTTCGGCGCCGTGACAAGGTGCACAGGCAAGGACGCGCGCGGCCATCGTGTCGGGTGCGCGCTCGGTTGTTTGCGATTGCGCTGCACCGATCGGCAACACAACCCAGGCAAGAAACCCAACAAGCGGTATCAGACGATGCGCCACAACTCACCCCCAGCGCGACGACGATGTGCAATTACTTGCACACGGCCGAACAGGAGGCAACGAAGTGCATCACTTCGACGCATCGCATTTGATTTAGATCAACGCACTATTTGCGATAGACCTGCGCCGGATCGAACATCCGATCGGCATCGACGAATGACAAACGAATGTCACCGCCCTCGTCCTTCACCGCGCGATAGAAGCAGGAACGCCGTCCGGTGTGGCAGGCAGCGCCGATCTGCTCGACCTTGATCCACACCGCGTCCTGATCGCAATCCATCCGGATCTCGACCACGCGCTGGGTCTGGCCCGAGCTCTCGCCCTTGCGCCACAGCGCATTGCGCGAGCGGCTGAAGTACCAGCCTTCGCCGGTCGCGATCGTCTTGCGCAGGGCTTCATCGTTCATGTGCGCGACCATCAGCACATCGCCGGTCGCGGCATCGGTCGCGACGCAGGTCACAAGACCTGCCGCGTCGAATTTGGGCTGGAAGGCCAGCCCCTCCTCGCGGTCGTGATCGTGGGTCGCTGCGGACACGGAAGACCTCGCTCAGGAAATGCGAGGTTACCGGTTCGGTCCTCGCACCAGGGACAGGAAACGCTGCTGCTCCGCCGGATTGTCGCGGAACATGCCGGTGAAGCGGCTGGTGAAGGTCGATGCACCATGCTTGGCGACGCCGCGCACCGACATGCAGGTATGCTCCGCCTCGATCAGCACTGCAACGCCGCGCGGCTTCAGCACCTCGTCGATCGCAGCCGCGACCTGCGCGGTGAGATGCTCCTGGGTCTGCAGACGGCGGGCGAAGATGTCGGTCAGCCGCGCCAGCTTAGAGAGGCCGACGACGCGCTCCACCGGCGTATAGGCGATATGCGCCTTGCCGTAGAACGGCATCATGTGATGCTCGCACTGCGAGGTGAACTCGATGTCGCGGACAAGGACGAAATCGTCGTAGCCGGCGGTCTCGCCGAAGGTGCGGTTCAGCACCTCGGCCGGGCACTGGTGGTAGCCCTGATAGAGCTCGTCATAGGCCTCGACGACCCGGCGCGGCGTGTCGAGCAGACCCTCGCGGCCGGTGTTCTCGCCGATATAGGCGAGCAGCGTCTTGACGGCGTCCTCCGCCTCTGCCCGCGACGGGCGCGGCTGATCGGCACGAACGGCCGCCGTCATGAATTCTGAGGGGTCGAGCTCGCCGGGCTTGGCGTCGGCCGGCTTGCTGGGGCGAATCGACTTGATCAAGGCGTCCATGTCTTCTCCGTTCGACCGGCCCTCGGATTTGACCTTGGTCCGGATGTGTCACCGGGCAGACGGGGCGGATGGTTCGACCGCCGGGCGCCTGAGTCCCATTATTGTAGCACCGCCGCGGCGGAGGCGGGCCGCGGTGGCTGCATGGCCGGGCTATGTTTCCGGCGTTGCCGTCCATATATAGGACGGTGCAACCCAGCCGCCAAGAGCGCCCGGCACGGCCGGAACAAGGCATCTGTCCCCATGCTGAACGACATTTACAACAAGCGGATCATCGAGTTGGCCGGCAATATTCCGCGCCTCGGACGGCTGGCCGACCCGGACGCCAGCGCCACCGCCCACTCCAAATTGTGCGGTTCGACCGTCAAGGTCGACCTCAAGATGGACGGTCCCGTGGTGACGGACTTCGCCCATGACGTGAAGGCCTGTGCGCTCGGCCAGGCCTCCTCCTCGATCATGGCGAGCCAGGTGGTGGGCTCGACCGCGGACGAGCTGCGCGAATTGCGCGAGACGGTCCGCAAGATGCTGAAGGAAAACGGGCAGCCCCCGCAGGGCGGCAAATGGGCCGATATCGCGCTGCTCGAGCCGGTGCGCGACTACAAGGCCCGCCATGCCTCGACCCTGCTGACCTTCGATGCCGTGGTCGATGCGATCGGCCAGATCGAGGCCAAGGCGAAGCAGCCGGCGTAAGATTCCATGTTAGGTCATTCCGGGGCGATGCGGAGCATCGAACCCGGAATCTCGAGGTTCCCCGATGCGCAATTGCGCATTTGTGGTCCGCTTACGCGTCCCGGAACGACGCGACAATGTCCGTGCTTACTGCGCGGGCTGGACCGGCGCCGGCGCCGGGGCTGCGCTGCCGCCGGTCGGCACCACGGCCTCGGCGGTCTTGGTTGCCCTCGCCGCCTGTGGCGCCTCACCCTCCATCGTGTTGCTGACGAAGCGATCGTTGTTCTTCGGTTTCGCCTCGGCGACGGGAATTGCGTTGTCCTTGCTGTTGTCCTGCCGCGGCAGCACGTCGGCAACCGCATCCGTAGTGATGAGATTGGTCAGCCGCAATTCGGCCGCCGACAATTCGTGCAGGTCTTCCCACGGCGGCACGCTGAGCGAGAGCGCCAGCAGGTCACCGG
This sequence comes from Bradyrhizobium sp. UFLA06-06, assembly GCF_054820065.1. Lineage (NCBI taxonomy): Bacteria > Pseudomonadati > Pseudomonadota > Alphaproteobacteria > Hyphomicrobiales > Nitrobacteraceae > Bradyrhizobium > Bradyrhizobium sp. UFLA06-06. Next base: position 216,841 of record NZ_JADFUD010000004.1, on the reverse strand, counting down.
CGCCGCCCATGTCGAAGGTGTACTTGGCAAGACGGCCGATATCGCGCTCGACGATCATCAGGTCCTGCGCGGTGTAGCTCGCGGCCTTGGCGTCGTCGGCGCGATCGCCCATCCAGATCTGATGCACGCGGACATGGGCGGCCGGCGGAACGTAGCGCGTCTTGCCCGACAGCAGCAGGAACACGCACATCGACTCGCAATAGGCATCCGGCAGAACGCTCGCGCGGCCGCCCTGCGCGACCTGATTGACGACGCTGGTGCCGACCGTGGTCAGCACGCCGAGACCGCGGAAGCGGCGGCCGAGCGCGATCGCGTCGTTGACCGAGCCGCCGCTGGAATCGAGCACGATGGTGGCGCCGTTAAGCTGGCGGCCGCGCGCGAACTCGTCGAATTCCCTCGGACTATCGGCCGTGATGATGCCGACCGCGGACACCCAGCCGCGGCAATTCGGCTGGCAGGCGATCCAGCTGAACTTCATCGGCAGCTTGCGCTCTTCGAGGGTCGAATTGGCCTGCGCGGAACCGCCCGCCATGGCGGCGGTGCCGGAAGCTGCGAAGCAAAGAGCAACGGCGCCGGTAAGCACCCAACTGCGCAACGAGAGCGACTTGACGAGCCTCAATTTGGTTCCTTCCCCCAAGCCCTTGGTGATGCGAGCGGTGGCAATGGCCCCATGGCAATGCGCCACGATTCTGTCAGCGGCGCGTTATGGGAACGGTAGCGTTGCTGACCCGGACCGTCCATAGAGCCCTTGCTGCAGCGCCATCGGTGCTGTGCAATAATAACGAACTGTGGCGTAAATATCTGCAACAAAACAGTTCCTTGGCTTGGAACCCCCGCAAGACTACGTACATACTTGCGTATGCCGCCGACAGACCATTCAACGACACACCATCCACAATGCATGGAATGTGCCAGCACCATGCGCCGCTTGCCGCGCAACCTCGGCCGCGCCCTGATCTGGATCTACAGGCACACGCTGTCGCCGCTGGTCGGCTATAACTGCCGGCATCTGCCGACCTGCTCGGTCTATGGCGACGAGGCGATCGAACGCTTCGGCTTGTGGGGCGGCGGCTGGATGACGCTGGCACGGCTGCTGCGCTGCCAGCCCTGGGGAACATCCGGGATCGATAATGTCCCGCTGACGAAGCCGCCCGGGGCACGCTGGTACTTGCCCTGGCGCTATGGCCGCTGGCGCGGCGTCAACGACGGTTGACGCGGCGTCAACGAGAATTGATCGGTTGCTGCGGCAGGTCCAACCGCGGCGCGCATTGCTGCCCGGCGGAACTGTGGCGATAGTTGGCGCATTGTTTCGTTGCCCCCTTGGGGAGGAAACAACAATGCGCTGGAAAATCAGCCACAACGGTCATGATCCCCGGCAGATCGACTTGCTGGCGGTGCTTGCCTTGCTCGTCGTGATCGTCGCCGCCTACGGTTACTTCACCCACAATCCGAACAAGCCGAGCACGACGGCGTTCATCGTGCCCAGCCAAAGCGTGAGGTGGTGACGCGCAGCCGAGCTCCCTGATGTTCCGCACGCGGATCGTTGCTTGGGATGCTCTCGCGAACACAAGCGTGAAAGCCAACCGTTCACTCGGCTGCGGCGGTGGCGGCTGTCCGTCGCGGCCGCGTGATGACCACGACCGCGAGGGCCGCCGCGACGAAGGCCGTGGCCACGTAGCCCGCGCTGTGCAGCCATTCGCGGGCGAACAGCAGGCCACCGATCGCGGAGCCGATGGCCTGGCCTATATACAGCACCGAGGTATTGAGCGAGACCGACGCCGAAGCGAGCGCCGGCGCCGCACCGACCAGGCGCACCTGCTGCATCGAATTGGTCGATGCAAAGCCGAGGCCCCACACCGCGACGGAGGCGGCCATCAGGACGTAGGCGCCGGCGCTCAGCGCCCAGCCGGCTACGCCCGCGAGCAGCAGCACGGTGAACAGGACCGAGGTTTTCCAGGCGCCCCACGAGTCCACCACGCGCGTTGCGATCACGATGCCGACGAACCCGAAGATGCCGTAGAGCGCGAACACGATCCCGACGGCGTCCGCATTGGCGCCGGTCAGTTTGGCGAGCAGCGGCCCCATGAAGGTGAACACCACGAACTGGCCGGACATCTGCAGCGTCGTGATCGACAGCAGCAGAATGACCATCGGATTGCGGCCGAGATCGACCCAGGTTCTGAGGTCAACCGGCGCGCCGTGCAGCCCGCCTGGTAACCGCCACCACAGCAGCAGGGAGCTCACAAGCCCTGTCAGCGCGATCGCGCCATAGGTCACGCGAAAGCCGTAGCGGCTTGCGATGAAGGTGATCAGCGGCAGCCCGATCGCGGCGGCGAGCGACCAGCCGAGGAAGATGTAGGCAATCGTGCTGCCGCGCTTCTCCACCGGCACGATCAGTGCCGCGGTGCCCGCCGCCTGCGGCGTGTAGAGCACGCCGACCGCGAGCATCACCAGCCGAATGATCAGCAGGCTATCGTAGTTCGGCGCGAAGGCGGAGGCCGCATTGGTCAGCGTCAGCACCAGCAGCGTCGCCGTCAGCAGCGCCCGCCGCTCGATCCGGCTGGTCAGCCACGCCGTCACCGGCGAGCCCACGCACAGCACGATCGCGCCGAAGGTGATCAGGAGACCCGCGGTGTGGATCGTGACGCCGAGTCCGTTGGACAGCTCCGCCAGCATGCCGGCCGGGGCCAACACCGAGCAGCCAGTGACGATATTGCCGAGCATCAATGCGGTGGGAGCGAAGCGTTTCACGCCGCGTTGTTAGCAGACTCCAAAATCAATGCAACTGCATCTAAATGCATGACACCTGGTCGAACGCGCCTCTTCTCATGGCGACGGCGATGCCGCCGGCACGGCGCTGACACTCGGCGACACGGCGGCCGGCAACGGGCTCGCAGGCTTCGGACCGGCGGTCGCTGCCGGGCATGACGCCAGAAGCTGCGTCCACCCCTGCTCCAGCCCGGTGGTATCGATATCGAATGTCGCCAAGCCGGACTTGCCGTCAGGCTTGGTATCAGACTTGCCGTCGGTTGCCGGCGCGCTTTCGCCGATCTGCAGATGCGGGGCCGCGAGCATCGCCTTGACGGTGTCCGAGGTCACCGCCTCGCTCCAAACCTCGTATTTGCCGAACCGCGCCGACCGGCCGAATGCGACGGTCCTGGACGCGCCGGCCATCATCGCCACCGTGCTCTTGCCGGCTGCCCCCTCCTCGAACTCGCGGACGAACATCAGCCGCCCGCGATCCTTGCTCTCGCAGAACAGCCGCCACTCCATCATGCGGAACGCGCTGCCGTCGGCCCTTTTCTGCTGCACGATCTTGCGAACATAGGGCCGTGTCTCCTTCTCCACCGCCCACAGGGTTTCCGGCAGCGGCCGCGTATCGATCCCAAATCGATAGAGCTCCGGCCGCGTCAGCACGTGCAGGTCCTCGAACTTCACTGACTTGATGAGGTCGCTGAGCTCGTGGCTGATGCCCATCGCCGCGAGGAATACATTGCGGTCGCGGTCGGCGTTCACCATCTCGCGCCGCCTGAAGTCGGCGACGACTTGCGCGGGCGGATGCCCGTGGACGACGAACATCAGCTTGGAATTATGCACCGCGAGCACCGAGTCGGGCGCCACTTCGCGGCTGGTCGCGCCCAGGAACAGATAGGCGCAGGCCGAGACGCACATCGCGTTGCGCGTGGTGAGCTCGGCCTCGACCTCGCCTTTGGCAGCCTTGATCTTCAGGCAGGCGGCGTCGATCTGCGTGCCTGAGGAACAGGCCGGCACGATGGTGCGGCCGACCCGGGCGATTGCCTTGCGCGCGCGCAGGAACCGCGCGATCCCATAGGACTGCTCGACATTGCCGCCCGGCGAATGCAGGTAGATCGGAAGCTGCCGATCCTTGATCGGAAAGAGGAAGGTGCGAATCCGCTGCGCGGCTTCCCGATCGATCTCGCCCTCGATCGCAATCCAGCGATCGCAGCCGGCGCCGCAGGCATTCGCTGGCCCATGGGCGAGATAGATGGTCAGCTTTTTCGCAAATCCGGCCTTCTGGACCGGTGTTTCTTCCGCCCGCAACACGCCCGGGATCAGAAGCAACGCCACGAAAAACAGGAGACGGGAAAACATGAACCTTGCGGATCGCGCGATAGCGGAAAAATGGACGCCGGACGTTAGACGATGATCGGCGGCGTCGCAACGCGTCAGGTGCAGGCAAGCCTCCCTCGATTCGGTGCGGCCGGAGGCCCATTTTCTTGATATTGCCGGATTGCAGGCGTCAAATCCCCTGCTATACCGCTGCTTTCCGCTTACCTGCGCTCGTTCGCAGGAGTGAGCTACAGGAGACACCATGGCCGATACGCCGCCCAAATCCGAATCCGGATTCCAGTACAGCCTCTCTAACCTCAAACCCGCAGAACCCGTGAACAAGATCGTCCTCACCTTCCCTGACGGAGCGAGGCGCGATTTCCCGAGAGGGACCACCGGTCTCGACATCGCCAAAGGCATTTCGCCCTCGCTCGCCAAGCGCACCGTCGCGATGGCGCTCGACGGCACGCTTGCCGACCTCAATGATCCGATCGAGGCCGACGCCAAGATCGAGCTGATCGGCCGCGAAGACCCGCGCGCGCTGGAACTGATCCGGCACGATGCCGCGCATGTGCTGGCGGAAGCCGTGCAGTCGCTGTGGCCGGGCACCCAGGTCACGATCGGCCCGGTGATCGAGAACGGCTTCTACTACGACTTCTTCCGCAACGAGCCGTTCACCCCGGAAGATTTTGCCGCGATCGAGAAGCGGATGCGCGAGATCGTCGCGCGCGACAAGCCGTTCACCAAGGAAGTCTGGGATCGCGAGAAGACCAAGCAGGTATTCCGCGACAAGGGCGAGGCCTTCAAGGTCGAACTGGTCGACACCATTCCCGGCAACGAGCCGATCAAGATCTACTTCCAAGGCGACTGGTTCGATCTCTGCCGCGGCCCGCACATGACCTCGACCGGCAAGATCGGCAACGCCTTCAAGCTGATGAAGGTGGCGGGCGCGTATTGGCGCGGCGATTCCAACAATCCGATGCTGACCCGCATCTACGGCACGGCATTCGCCAAGCAGGAAGACCTCGACGCCTATCTCAAGCAGATCGAGGAAGCCGAGAAGCGCGACCACCGCAAGCTCGGCCGCGAGCTCGACCTGTTCCACTTCCAGGAGGAAGGCCCGGGCGTGGTGTTCTGGCACCCTAAGGGCTGGACCATCTTCCAGCAGCTGATCGCCTATATGCGGCGCCGGCTGCTCGGCGACTACAACGAGGTCAACGCCCCGCAGATCCTCGACAAGGCGCTGTGGGAGACCTCGGGCCATTGGGACTGGTACCGCGAGAACATGTTCGCGGCACAGTCCGCCGGCGACGAGGCCGAGGACAAACGCTGGTTCGCGCTGAAGCCGATGAACTGCCCGGGCCATGTTCAGATCTTCAAGCACGGGCTGAAGAGCTACCGCGACCTGCCGCTGCGGCTCGCCGAGTTCGGCGTCGTGCATCGCTACGAGCCGTCGGGCGCGATGCACGGCCTGATGCGGGTGCGCGGCTTCACCCAGGACGACGCCCATGTGTTCTGCACCGAGCAGCAGCTCGCCGACGAGTGCCTCAAGATCAACGACCTGATCCTGTCGACCTACGCCGATTTCGGCTTCGACGGCGAGCTCACGGTCAAGCTCTCGACGCGGCCGGAGAAGCGGGTCGGCACCGACGAGATGTGGGATCATGCCGAGCGCGTGATGGCGACGGTGCTGTCGGAGATCAAGGCCAAGGGCAGCAACCGGATCCGGACCGAGATCAATCCGGGCGAAGGCGCGTTCTACGGACCGAAGTTCGAGTATGTGCTGCGCGACGCCATCGGCCGCGACTGGCAGTGCGGCACGACCCAGGTCGACTTCAACCTGCCGGAGCGGTTCGGCGCATTCTACATCGATCATGACGGCTCGAAGAAGGCACCCGTCATGGTGCACCGCGCGATCTGCGGTTCGATGGAGCGCTTCATCGGCATCCTGATCGAGCACTATGCCGGCAACTTCCCGCTCTGGCTGGCGCCGACCCAGCTCGTGGTCACGACCATCACCTCCGAAGGCGACGAGTACGCCAAGGTGGTGGCGGCCGCCGCGCGCCGCGCCGGGCTCCGGGTCGAGATCGACCTGCGCAACGAGAAGATCAACTACAAGGTCCGCGAGCACTCGCTGGCCAAGATCCCGGCCCTGCTCGTCGTCGGCAAGAAGGAAGCCGAGACCCACTCGGTCTCGGTCCGCCGCCTCGGCAGCGAGCGGCAGACCGTGATGCCGACCGATGAGGCGATCGCCGCGCTGGTGGATGAGGCGACGCCGCCCGACGTGAAGCGGGCGCGAACCGTCGCCTGATCTTCACAATCGGTCTAAACTGGCTTTCGTTGGCCTGGTCGTGCCCCCATCTTGAGGGCACGACTCCCCTTGAAGGACATTTCCGTGCCCGATGCCATTGAACTCCTGAAGACGCGCCGCTCGATGAAACCGCGCGAGATGACCGGCCCGGGCCCGTCCGCGGCCGAGCTCGAGACCATTTTGACGATCGGCGCGCGCGTGCCCGACCACGGCAAGCTGGCGCCCTGGCGCTTCATCGTGTTCGAGGGCGATGCCCGCGCGCGGGCCGGCGACGTGATCGCAAAGGTCTTCGCCCGCAAGAATCCCGGGGCGCCGGCCTCCGACATCGAGGTCGAGAAGAAGCGCCTGACCGACGCGCCGCTGGTCATCGGCGTGGTCTCCTTCACCAAGCCGCACCCGAAGGTGCCGCCGTGGGAGCAGGAATTGTCGGCGGGCGCCAGCGCGATGAACATCGTCACCGCGGCGACCGCGCTCGGCTACGGCGCCTGCTGGCTGACCGGCTGGTTCGTCTTCGACCGCGACGTGCTCGACGGCCTCGGCCTCAAGCCGGACGAGAAGCTTGTCGGGTTCATTCACATCGGCACCCCGACCAAGCCGAGCGAGGACCGCCCGCGCCCGGCGCTGTCCGATATCGTGACGCGGTTCTAGGGTTATAGCTTTGTAGCCCGCATGAGCGGAGCGATATGCGGGACACTCGTCCCGGGTGTCGCTTCGCTCACCCGGGGCTACAAAAGCCCTCGCCATTGTCGGGCATGACGACTACGCAGCCTTCGACGCACGCTCCGCAAAACCGCTCAGCAGCGCCGCGATCTCGCCGGCCGGCCGCGCCGCGCTGAACAGAAATCCCTGCACCTCGTTGCAACCCTCGGCGCGCAGCCAGTCGAGCTGGTCCGTGGTCTCGACCCCTTCCGCCGTCGTGGTGATCCTGAGGCTGCGGCCGAGCCCCGAGATCGCGCGCACGATCGCGAGGCAATCGGAGCGCCGCGCCAGATCCTTCACAAAGGAGCGGTCGATCTTGATCTTGTCGAACGGGAAGCTGCGCAGATAGCTCAGCGAGGAATAGCCGGTGCCGAAATCGTCCATCGAGATGCTGACGCCCAGTTCGCGCAGCTGATGCAGGATCGCGAGGTTGGCCTCGGTCTCCGCCAGAAACACCGACTCGGTGATCTCGAGCTCGAGCCGCCGCGCCGGCAGGCCGGAATGCGCCAGCGCCGAGATCACGGCCTGGACCAGATTGCGGCTGCGGAACTGCACCGGCGACAGATTGACGGCCACCTTCACGTCGGCGGGCCACTTGATCGCCTCGGAGCAGGCTTCGCGCAGCACCCATTCGCCGAGCGCGACGATCAGGCCGATGTCTTCGGCAACCGGGATGAACTCCGCAGGCGAGACCATGCCCTTCTGCGGGTGCCGCCAGCGCAGCAGCGACTCGAAACCAGAGATGCGGTCGGCCGCGATATCGACCAGCGGCTGGTAGTACAGCTCGAACTCGCCGTTGCTGAACGCCGCGCGCAGATCGCGCTCCATGTCGCGGCGCTTCTGCGCCTGCTGATCCATCTCCGGTTCGAAGAAGTGATGCACGCCGCCGCCCTCGGACTTGGCGCGGTACAGCGCCATGTCGGCATTGCGCATCAGCTCTTCCGACGTCGTGCCGTCGCCCGGTGACAGCGCGATGCCGACGCTGGCGCCGACCACGACCTCGAGCCCGTCGATGTTGTAGGGCGCGCTCAGCGCATCGATCAGCCGTTCGGCGAAAGCGCTCGCCTCGTTCGGCGAAACGTCGGCCGCAAGCACGATCGCGAACTCGTCGCCGCCGAGGCGGGCCGCCACGTTGTCGTCGCGGACCACCTCGCGCAGCCGCTCCGCCACCAGCTTCAGCAGCCGGTCGCCCATCGGATGCCCGAAGGAGTCGTTGACGTTCTTGAACAGGTCGAGGTCGATGCACATCACCGCGACGCGCTTGTTGCCGCTCCGGCCGCGCTCCAGCGCCTCGCGCAGGCGCTCCTGGTAGAAATCGCGGTTCGGCAAATTGGTGAGCCCGTCATGGTGCGCCATATGCGCGATCCGCGCTTCGGCGGCGCGGCGCTCGGTGATGTCGACCACCGCGACCAGATAGCCGTCGCGGCCCTCGAACGCCACCTTGCGCCCGAAGGTCAGCACATGGATCTCGCTGCCGTCGGCCCTGATGTGCCGCCAGTCGCGGCTCGATTGATAGACGTCGCCGATCTCGCGCAAGGCGGCGCTGTGCACGCTCCACTCGTCCACCGGCCAGATCTGGCGCAGCGTCATGCCGAGAAACTTTTCCCGGCTGTATCCATAGTGCTGAACGGCGGCGTCGTTGACGCTGAGGAATTCCATCGTGCCGGCGTCGAACACCCACATCGGCATCGGGTTGTTCTCGAACAGCAGGCGGAACGACAGCTCGCGCTGCTTCAGCGCGGTAACGTCGGAGACGGTCAGCGACAGCATGTCGCCGAACGCCGTGACGCCGAGCCGCAGGCAGCGATCGCCGCTGTCGATCTCGAACTGCCCGCCCGGGCCGCCGCCGACGAATCCACGCAGACGGTTCATCACCGCCGGCGCCGCAAGCGGATTGCCGCCGGCGCTGAGCCGGCGCCACAGCAATTCGGTCGCAGGCTGCATCAGCAGCCTTGCGGCGCCCTGGTTGAGATGCACGATCTGGAAGTCGGCCGGCTCGCCGCGCGCATCGCGGATCGCTGCGAGCGACAGCACGCCCTCGTCGGCGGCCGAGAAAATCGTATCGAGCAGATTGTACTGCGCATTGCGCTCGTTGACGTAGACGCCGACCAGGATACCGCCCCAGCGCGACCGCGTCGGCAGCGCCAGCACGTCGAAGGTCCGCACCAACCCGTCGCGGACGCAATGCGCTGACGCCAGATAGGGCCGGCAGTTCTCGCGCGCGTTTGCGGCCGCTTCGGTCAAGGCGGTGGCGCAGTCCGGCGGCAGCGCGCTCAGCGGAATGTCCCAGCGCTCGTCGTTCAGCCATGTCTGGACATAGCGGCCGGCGTGCGAGACGCTGAGCATGCCATCGACGCTCCGCAGCAGCACGATATGATCGGCGAGCCGGCCGAGACTGCCGAGCATCACGTCTTCATAGTGCGGCAGTTTTTCGCCGGGACGGACCGCGGCCTGCCACTTGCGCTGCAGAACCGGTACGTCGGCGAACATCTCGGAATTGAATTTGGCCGATGTCTTTGCTGATTTCTTGTTGGCCATGACCATGGCACGCCCCACGCAAACACTAATCCCCACGGCATCCAAGTCATGCCGCGACTTAACGCCATGTAAAAATAGGCAGGCCCGGTATCGCCGCGAGCGATTATGACGGCTCAAATTCGCGCGATGGTTAGTTCACATTAGAGACTATGACAGCTGCATGAAATGCAGGCCCGCTCGGACGTCAGCGCGCCACGACCTCGACTTCGCCATCGACGCCGTTGACGACGTTGAAGGGACGCTCGAACACCTTGCCTTCGTTCTTGGCGATCGCGCGATACTCGCCTTCGGAGAGCACGACGCGCGGGAACGCCCCGATCGATTCCTTGATCACGTCGCCGCCCGGCGTGATCACCGACCAGGCGGTGTTGGCAAGCGCCTCGCCGCCCCGCTCGCTGACCAGCTTGAGGGTGATGACGGCGGCGCGATGGGTGACAGTGACGTCGGTCAGCTTGCCCGCCCCGACGCGAATGTCGGAGCGCACCACCGAGTTGGCGTCGCCATAGTTGGAGACGATGTAGTAGGTGCCCTCGGGCAGCAGTGCGACGTCGCCGGCGGCTACGTTCGGCACCATTGGTCCACGGTCCGAACCGTCGAACTGGCTGCCCTTGTAGATCGCAAACGAGATCTGGTTGGCGGGGATCTTGCTGCTGCCGACCCGGCCCTCGATCCGCAGGCCCCCGGCCGGCAGCACGAAGGACTCGCGGTCGGTCTCCGACTTCAGGCTGACGGCGCGCACCGCGCTGACGAGGCCGAGCGCGACATGGACGACATAGTTGCCGGGCGGCAGCACCACGTTGGGCGTCGCCCCGCGCTCTTCGCGGACCAGCTTGTAGGTGCCGTTGTCGTCAGGCTTGTCGGCGAACACCCGCCACACCAGCCCGGCATTGATGACCGGCAGGTCCTTGCCGTACCGCGCCGTCAGCGACAGCACCGCCTGCCCCGCGGCCGGCGACCCGGCCGGCGGCGCCGCTACGACGGGCGGCACGGTCGCAATCGAGGGCTGGACGATGGTCGGCTGGTTCAGCGGGCCGGGCAGAACGGGCCCTGAACCGCCGCCCGATGGCGGCGCCAGGTTGAGCGCCGGACCGGACGGCACTTCCGGGACCGAGGCGGGCGGAATCGGCGGCGGCCGGTCGCTGAAGAACTGCGCTGATACGGAACCGGGGATCAGGGCCAGCAAAAATGCCGCAAGCGTCAACCGCGGTAGGAGCCGCATGCCCCGCCCGCATCCGCCGATGCCGTTACCCCTCGAAGTCATCACCATGCTTTTCAACGAAAACGCGGCAAATTCAAGCCTTCGTCCAAGGGGATCCAGGCGGCGTCCAAGGCTTTGTCACAGTCCGGGCGGGCAGCGTCCGCCATTTGGAACCGCGCGATCAAGCCGATGTTAGCCCCATCGTCGCGGTCCAGTCACATTCCCTGCCTACCGCGGACCACCCGGGCATGAATCATGCCTGTGGGAATAACCATGAAGACGGACGACGCTGGCGCAGCCATGCTGCGCGGCCTAGTCTCGTGCTGGCAGGAGATTTGTCGTGTTGGACAGCTGGATGGGCCGAGGCCACAAGAGCTCCGACGGCCCCGACAAGGTAGGACTGGGTACGGTTCGCCGGCCGGTCATCGGGCTTGCGCTCGGCGGCGGCGCCGCGCGCGGCTTTGCCCATATCGGCATCATCAAGACCCTGCTGGCTCACGGCATCGTCCCCAATGTGGTGGTCGGCACCTCGATCGGCTCCGTCGTCGGCGGCGCCTATGCGGCCGGCCATATCGAGACGCTGGAGCAGTGGGCGCGCGGCCTGCAGCCGCGCAGCGTGCTCGGCTACCTCGACATCCGCCTCAACGGCTCCGGCCTGATCCGCGGCGCCAAATTGGCCGCCGAGATCGAGGCCGCGCTGGGCCAGGTCATGATCGAGGACCTCACGGTCAAGTTCGCCAGCGTCGCCACCGAAGTGCGCACCGGGCACGAGATCTGGCTGACCCAGGGCCGCGTGGTCGACGCCATGCGCGCCTCCTACGCCCTGCCCGGCATCTTCGCGCCGGTCCTGATCGGCGACCGCTGGCTGGTCGACGGCGCGCTGGTCAATCCGGTGCCGGTCTCGGCCGCGCGCGCGCTCGGCGCCGAGATCGTCATTGCGGCGAACCTCTCCAGCGACGTATTCGCGCACTCGACCACGATCTACAATCACGGCCCGTCGGCCGCGCCTGAGGTGACGGTTGCGGTGACCGCCGACGCCGAGCTCGAGCCGGAGCCGCCGAAGCGCCGGTTTGGCCGCTTCTTCTCCGCCGAACGTACCGTGAAGCGGGAGTTTTTCGGCAGCGCCAGCCGGCCCGGCATCTCGAGCGTCATGGTCGACGCCTTCAACATCATGCAGGACCGCATCACCCGCGCACGCCTTGCCGGCGATCCGCCGGACATGCTGATCTCGCCGCGGGTCGGTCAGATCGGCTGGTTCGACTTCCACCGCGCCGACGACCTGATCGCGCACGGGATCCGGGCCGCCGAACGCTCCATCAGCGCAATCGAGGAAGCGATCGACATCCTGGTGCCGCCGTCGAGCGGCGCGGGCAGCACCGGGAAGTAGCACTCAGGCGGTCTTGATGTAGTCGCGAAGCGCCTCCTGCTCGCGCTCATATTCCTCCACGCGCCGCTTGACGATGTCGCCGATCGAGATCAGCCCGACCACCTTGCCGTCCTCGACGACAGGAAGATGGCGGAATTTTCCCGTGGTCATCATCTCCATGATGCCGCTGACCGTATCGGACTCGCGGCAGCTCACGACTTTCTTGGTCATGACAGCGCTGACCGGTTCGTCCAGCGCGCCCGCGCCGCGCTCAGAGAGCACGCGCACGATGTCGCGCTCCGACAGGATGCCCTCCATGCGGCTCTGCTCCATCACAAGCACCGCGCCGATCTTGCGCTCGCCGAGCAGCTTGACCGCGGCCGAGAGCTTCGCGCCGGGCGCGACGCTCATGACCTGATGGCCTTTTGCATCGAGAATGGAACGTACCGTCATTGTCGGCCTCCCTGAATCCGCTCGTGCCCCGCCTTGGGCGGGGTCGAGCCTGTTCGCCAGAGTCTTCAATCAACAGTTCCGCGCCGATTTCGGTTCCGGGGCGCGGTGAGTAGCAGGGCTCGATTTGTCGGCCCGCTTTGTTTCTGCTTCGCAAAGATGATGGAGGAATTCGATCCAGGCCGCAAGCGGCGATCAGACGCGCCCCGACTGATCCACCGACGACGCATCTGCAGCATCGTCCCGCGTGCGCGGCACCGGATCGAACAACGAGAACAGCAGCAGCCCGGCGAGGAAGCCGCCGATATGCGCCTGCCAGGCGACGCTCGCGCCCTCGCCGCCGAGCGAGAGCGAGGTGGCGCCGAACAGGATGTTGACGCCGAACCAGATCGCCAGGAAGGCAAGCACCCGTCCGTTGCGCAGCGCCCGCCACAGCGACAGCGCAGGCACCTTGGCCGCCGCCTCGGCATCGCCACGGCTGAACGACAGGAAGCTGCCCTTCACGAAGGCAAAGCGGATCGCCGCCGCCATCGTCCCCGACACCGAAGCCGATGCTCCGATCATCGGCGCAATCGCGTGCTCATGGGTCAACAGATGCGCGAGCGCGCCGGCGGCCGCCGTCACCGCCATGAAGACAAAGAAACGCAGCGCGCCGAAGCGCCGCGCCAGCGCGCTGCCGAACGGCAGCAGCCACAGCACGTTGAAGCCGATATGGGTGAGGTTGGCGTGCAGCAGCGAATAGGTGACGAAGGTCCAGACCTTGGCGCCTTCGCCGCCCGGAAAGGTGATGTCGAGCAGCGTCGAATCGTAGCGCTTCGGGATGAAGCCGAAGACGTCGATGGTCCAGTTCTCCAGCTCCGGCGGCAACAGCACCCGCAGATGGATCGCCGCGATCAGGAGGATGTAGGCGGTGAGCGCCGGCGGCAGTGTCAGGATCGGCTCGCGCGGCGCCTCCGGCGGCGGCGCGAGCGGGGATTCGGGATGGGAGTCCAAGGGGTCGGCGACCTCAATGCGGCGGTGGATCAGAGATAGGCGGCTTTCGCACCCCTGTGCAAGTGCACAATCCCGAAATCGGACACCGGGTGTCGCGCAGCGCGAAATCGGGACAAAAGACGGGACAAAAGAAAAGGGAGGGCGCTGAGAACGCCCTCCCTGATCGGCTGGTCTTCTCGTGCCCCGGAGGGATCGGGAGAACATCCCCACCCCTCCCCGCACGGTGACCAAACTGTTTGACGCCACCTGTGTACCAACGGCGCCGGCGCTTGGGGCAGCCGGCACGAACGGGAACGCACGGACCCTACCCACAGGTTCCACGGGCGCCAAGGACATGGTTAAATTTACGTTAACAACACAAAGCTGCCGATAAGCCGCCCAAAGCGCGGCCACGGCATGGACGCTGCACAGCCTTCCCTGCACAACAGAGAAGGGAAGGCGCCTGAGCAAAACCGGGACAGATGTGTCCCGCTGAGACAGGCGCCGGGCAAGGTTTAGATGAAACACAGCTCGAGCCGCGCGTTCTTCGCGTATTGGAATGCGAAGCGCGGCAACGCACGTGCACCTGACAGGAGTGAGTTCGAGCCGTCCGCGGTCCGCGACCTCCTGTCCGACATCTTCGTGCTATCCTATGACGGCGAGACCCGCTTTCCGTTCCGCGTCGCCGGCACCCGCACCTCCGCCCTGCTCGGCTGCGATCTCAAGAACCGGAGCTTTTCCGCCCTGTTCACCGACGAGAGCCGCGGCGAGATCGAAGACATCATCACCTGCGTCGTCGAAGAGACCCTGCCGGCCATCGCCGGCATCACCGCCACGACCGAGGCCGGCGCCAAGGCGCATCTCGAATTGCTGCTGCTCCCCTTCACCGCCCGCGTCCATATGCCGGCGAGCCTCACCGGCCTGCTCGCCCCGTTCGAGGACGACGTCAGCCGGCTGCACGACCTGGTGCTGACCTCGTGGCGTTACCTGCATCCCCAGGAGCGGTTCGTGCCGCGGACCCTGCGCAAGCTCGCCATCGCGCGCGGCCTGATGGTCTACGAAGGCCTGCGCTAGCCGCCGGCGCCCGCCTTGGGACGGGATGGCAAGCGTCGGTCGCTTGCACCGCGCCCCGCGGAACTCTATTAGCTGTCTGGCCGCCACGGCGGGGTGGACCCGCTCATTGCAGCTGCGGCCAGGCTGGGCATGTTTCGAAATTCGATCAGGCAGAAGATCGTCGGTATTGCCGCGGGACTCATCATCCTCGCGGTGATCACCTCCCTGCTGTCGATGGTGATGGCGGGCCAGGTCGGCCATCTCCTCGACGAGCTCACCAACCGCTACATCCCCGCCTATGGCCACCTCGCCCGCGTCAACATCCGCGCGCTGGAGCGGTCGCTCGCCATGCGCCGGATGATGATGGCGAAGATGCAGGCGCCGGGCGAAGATTCCGGCTACGAAAGCGCGCGCAAGGCCTTCAACGAGATCGAGCCCCTGATCAAGCACGAGGCCGACGCGGCGCGCACGCTAATCGATGCGATCATCGCCGATCCCTCGACGCCATCCGACAACGCCGCGCTCGGACGCCTCGACGACCGCATCGACAATGCCGTCAACGACCTCCTGATGCGTCTGAACGCAGAGAACAAGACGCTGCTCGAGCAGATCGACGCCAAGGAATTTGCGGCGGCGAAAGCGACCACGCTCCGCGCCGATGCCCTGCGCGACGACTTCAACACCAGGATCGAGGCCATCCGTTCCGACATGCTGGCGCAGGTTGCTTCGGCCGCTGCGAAGGTGATGAGTGCCCAGCAGCGGGCGATCATCATCTCCGGCGTCGTGACCGCCATTGCCGCGATCCTCGGCTTCGTGTTCGCGATGCTGGTCGGCAGCGGCATCACGCGTCCGGTGATGCGCCTGCTCGAAAGCACCCGCGAGGTCGAGGCCGGCCGCCTCGACGGCGCCATCACCATCACGACCCAGGACGAGATCGGCCAGCTGTCGGCCGCCTTCAACCGCATGATCGAGACGCTCCGCCACAACCAGCGCATCCGCGAGACGTTCGGCCGCTACATCAATCCGCGGATCGCCGAGGGCCTGCTCGAACAGCCGGCGATCGCCGCGACCGAAGGACAGCGCCGCGTCATGACGGTGATGTTCTGCGACATGAAGGGCTTCACCAGCCTGAGCGAGGGCGTGACGCCGAGCGGCCTCGTCAAGATCATGAACCTCTATCTGTCGACGATGTCGGCGCCGGTCCATGCGCATCGCGGCATCATCGACAAATATATCGGCGACGCCATCATGGCCTATTGGGGCGCGCCCTTCGTCGAGGAAGCCGAGCAGACCCATCTGGCCGCGCTTGCCGCCATCGACATGATCGGCCAGGTCAACCAGCTGCGCAAGGATCTGCCCGAACTGCTCGGCGTGCGCGTGATCCCGGCGGATTGCGACATCCGGATCGGGATCGCCACCGGCGAGGCCCTCGTCGGCAGCATCGGCTCCGAGTTCATGATGAGCTACACCGTGCTCGGCGACACCGTGAACCTCGCCTCGCGGCTGGAGGGCGCCAACAAGTTTTACGGCAGCCGCAGCCTGATCTCGGAAGCCACTGCTGCCGCTTGCGCGGCGACGATCGAGCTCCGCGAGATCGATCGTCTCGTCGTGATGGGGCAGACCCAGCCGGTCGCGGTGTTCGAAATCCTCGGCAAGAAGGACGAACTGACGCCGGCGCAGACCGAATTGCGGCAGCGTTACGCGGACGGTCTCGCCGCCTATCGCGACCGCCGCTGGGATGACGCCGAGCAAGCCTTCACCGCGGCGCTGGCGGCGGCGCCCGGCGACGGCCCGTCGATCGCCATGAAGGCGCGCGTCGCAGCCTTTCAGCAGAACCCGCCGGCGGCGGATTGGGACGGCGCCTGGCATCCGGAGCAGAAATAGCGGCGTCACCCGCATCCAGGCCCCGCCGCTACAGCTGGGCCTCGATCGCAGCCTTGTCGATCACCGACCAGACCTGCACGATCCTCCCGTCGCGGAATTCGTAGAACACGTTCTCGGCGAAGGAGACGCGTCTGCCGTCGATAGCGAGACCCAGAAATCGTCCCTTCGGCGAACAATCGAACGCCAGCCGGCTCGCGACATGGGACGCATCCGACACCAGCAGTTCGATGTTGAAGCGAAGGTCCGGGATGTCGCGAAAGTCCCCTACCAGCATCTCGCGATAGCCGGATAATCCGAGCCGCCGGCCGTTGTGGCACACATCCTCGTCAACGAACCGGCCGAGTTGCGGCCAGTCCTAGCGATTCAAACAGGCAATGTAGTTCCGGTAGATCTCGGCGAGGTCCGTTTTCATCATCGATCGTTCTCCTTGCCGCGGGTCCAGATGGACATTGAGCATTGAGTGCGTTTCTAACACCGATGTTAGTTTCGACTCCGATGTCCGATGGCGCCAACAAAACACTCAGCCAGCGTGCACGTGAAAGCGCGACGTCCCGAAAAGACAGTGCGATTGCCGCTTCGGCAAACAATTTCTCAGAACGCGCGGAATGTCTCCTGCGATCGGGAGTTATTGCTTCAGGCCGATGGCTGTCCTTATCAAATCGGGAGGTGTCCATGATCAAGTCACCGATGATGCTTGCGGCATTTCTGACAGCGCCGATCATTCTGTTCCCACCGCAGACGACTGCCATCGCGGCTGGCGGAGGTGGCGGCGGCGGCGGTGGTGGCGACCCATACGGGTCGAGCTACGGCACTCCCGCGCCGTCCTATCCCCAGCAGAAGGACAGAAAGACCACGCACAAGGTCAAGAAACCCGTCAAGCAGTCCGGCTTCGAAGACCCGGCATTCCGCGACGGCTATCGCGCGGCCTATGCGACAATCTACGAACACAACGACTACGCCACCGCGATCGATCAGTTGCACGCACTCGGCCGCGACGATCATCCGAACGTCGCGAACCTGATCGGCTATTCCTATCGCAAGCTCGGCGACTACAAGCAATCGCAAGTCTGGTACGAACGTGCGCTCAAGGCCGATCCGAACCACGTGCTGACGTGGAACTACTACGGCCTGTGGCAGATCGAACAGGGAAACCGCGACCAGGCGCAGTATCATCTGCAGCGGATCGCCGAGATCTGTGGCACCGGCTGCGAGGAGTATCGGACGCTGGCGGCGGCACTGGAAAAACCGCCGGGTACGAACCTCGTCTACTGAGCGCGTCGCGTAGCCCGCGTGAGCGGAGCGGCACGCGGGGACCGACCGGCCCCGGATGTCGCTGTCGCTCATCCGGGCTACGCGTTTGAGCCGCGTTGTTGGCGTGTCCGTTTTTGCGGGAATTTCGCCGTTTTGGTCGACGTGACCGGCGAGTAGCTTGCGTGCCGGGCGACGCACGCGGATACGTTGAGATCGATCATCATGACCTGGCGGCTTCTCGTGTGGAGCGGCATCGCCGTTGCCGCGCTGGTTCCAATCATCGGCGGCATCTGGCTCTTCACCCTGCCCGCCGCATCGGCGTTCCGGGTTCCGCCTCCGATCGCCAAGGCCGAGCAGGATGCAACGCTCGCGGCGCTGAAGCCGCCGAAGCGGGCGCGACCGTTGATCGCGATCCTCGGCATCAACGACATGACCGAGACCACCGACTATCTGATGCCCTACGGCATCCTCAAGCGCGCCGATGTTGCCGATGTCGTCACGCTGGCGACGGGACCCGGTCCGGTCGCGCTGTTCCCGGTGCTGAAGGTCGAGCCCGATGCGACCATCGCCGCATTCGATGCCGCACATCCCGACGGCGCCGACTACGTCATCGTGCCGGCGATGAGCCGCGACGACGATCCCACAGTCATGCAATGGATCCGGCAGCAGGCGGAGAAAGGCGCCGTGATCGTCGCCGTCTGCGCCGGCGCCAAGGTGCTCGCCTCGACCGGCCTGCTCGACGGCAGGCGCGCCACCACGCACTGGTTCTATCTGAAGAACTGGCGCAACAAGCATCCCGAGATCCGGTACGTCGCCGACCGCCGCATCGTGGTCGACCACGGCGTCGCGACGACGACCGGGATTTCGGCGTCGATGCCGATGTCGCTGACCCTGATCGAGGCGATCGCCGGCCGCGCCAAGGCCGAGGCCGTCGCGCGCGAGATCGGCCTGCCCGGCTGGGACGCGCGGCATGACAGCAACGCCTTCAAGTTCACACGTCCTTTCGCGCTGACCGCGATCCGGAACACGCTGGCGTTCTGGAACCGGGAACAGCTCGGCCTCGCGGTTGCTCCCGGCGTCGACGAGGTCTCGCTCGCGCTGGTCGCCGACAGCTGGTCGCGCACCTACCGCGCGCACGCCGTGACCTTCGCCGCGACCGGCGGCGTCGTGACGACCCGCAACGGCCTGCGCGTCTATCCGCAGGTTGTGGCGTCGGCCTGGTCCGCAGATGGTCTGCTGCCCGCGGTCGGCACCGCGCCGCCCGCGCAGGCACTCGACCGGGCGCTCGCCGGGATCGAGACACGCTATGGCCGCGGCACGGCGGATTTCGTCGCCATGCAGCTGGAATATCCAAGGGCTGACGCCGTGCAGTGAGGGATTGCGTCCCCAACAAGGTATTCGATCCTCGATCCACCCCATTGTCATCTGCCTGTCATGAATTGTGCCGACACGTCAGCGCCGGACCAGTTCGGGGACACGCATGGACTATTTCAAACGCTTCAACTTCCTGTTCGCTGCGCCGGTGTTCGAGGCCGACGACCTCGAGGGCATCCGCTTCAACCAGATCATCGCCGAGATCGAGCGCTCCGGCTTCGAGGTGGTTCGCGCCCGCAAGCTGGAGGATGCCGAGATCGCGGTGCAGACCGATGCCGCGATCGGCTGCATGGTGGTCGATTGGGGCAAGAAGGGGCTTGAGGGCAAGACCGCGGCACTGATCAACCTGATGCGCCGGCGCGGCCTCGACTTCCCGATCATCCTGTTGATCCGGCGCAAGCGGTTCGAGGACCTGCCGGTCGAGGTGCTCGACTTCATCGACGGCTACGTGTTCCTGTCCGAGGAAACCCCGCCCTTCATCGCCAAGAACCTGATCTCCAGGCTGAAGCAATATGCCGAGAATTTGAAGACGCCGTTCTTCGGCGCGCTGGTCGACTATGCCGAGGAAGGCAACCAGCTCTGGACCTGTCCGGGCCACAATGGCGGCGTGTTCTACAGCCGGAGTCCGATCGGCCGGGTGTTCGTCGAACATCTCGGCGAAGCGGTGTTCCGCGACGACCTCGACAATTCCGTGCTCGACCTCGGCGACCTCCTCACCCATGAGGGGCCGGCGCTGCGGGCGCAAAAGGAGGCGGCCCGGATCTTCGGCGCCGAGAAGACCTATTTCGTTCTCAACGGCACCTCGACTTCCAACAAGGTCGCGCTCGGCTCGCTGGTCACCGACGGCGACCTCGTGCTGTTCGACCGCAACAACCACAAGGCCGCGCATCACGGCGCGCTTTTGATCGGCGGCGGCATCCCGGTCTACGTGCCGACGGTGCGCAACGCCTGGGGCCTGATCGGCCCGATGCGCTGGGACCTGCTCGACGAGGGCACGCTGCGCGACCACATCCGCAAGCACCCGCTGGTCAAGCACGAGAACGCCTGGAAGAAGGAGCGTCCGTTCCGCGTCGCCGTGGTCGAGCAGTGCACGTATGACGGCACCATCCACTCGGCCGAGATGATCCTCAAGCGGATCGGCCATCTCTGCGACTACATCCTGTTCGACGAGGCCTGGGCCGGCTTCATGAAATTCCACCCGATCTATGCCGGCCGCTTCGCCATGGGACTGTCCGATCTCGGCCCCGAGGCCCCCGGCATCATTGCGACCCAATCCACCCACAAGCAGCTCGCGAGCTTCTCGCAGGCCTCGCAGATCCACATCCGCGACCGTCACATCAAGGGCCAGAAGCGCCGGGTCGAGCACCGCCGCTTCAACGAAAGCTTCATGCAGCACGCCTCGACCTCGCCGTTCTATCCGATCTTCGCCTCGCTCGATGTCGGCGCGCAGATGATGAAGGGCCGCTCCGGCGAAGTCTTGTGGGACGACACGATCCGGCTCGGCATCGAGCTGCGCAAGAAGATCCGCGCCGTGAAGCGCGAGTTCGAGGAGAAGGAGACGCGGGCCGAGCGGCGCTGGTTCTTCGAGCCGTTCGTGCCGGACCGTGTGAAGATTTCCGACGTCGCGCGCGAGAACGGCGTGCACAATGTCGCCTGGGAGACCATCTCGACCGACCAGCTCGCGACCAATCCGTCCTACTGGCAGCTCAGTCCGGGCGAAACCTGGCACGGCTTCCCCGAGCTGACCGCGGGCTTCGCCATGACCGACCCGAACAAGCTCACATTGCTGACGCCGGGCTTCGATCACGCGACCGGCGCCTACGCCGATCACGGCATCCCCGCCCCGGTGGTGGCGCAATATCTCCGCGAGAACCAGATCGTCGCCGAGAAGAACGACCTCAACTCCCTGCTGTTCCTGCTGACGCCCGGCGTCGAGGCAAGCAAGGCCGGCACGCTGGTGTCGGGGCTCGTCGCCTTCAAGAAGCTGCACGACGACAACGCGCTGATCGAGGACGTCATCCCCGAATTCTTCCGCCGCCGCCCGCAACGCTATAGCGGGGTGCGGCTGCGCGACCTCTGCGGCGACATGCACCGGTTCTTCCGCGACGGCGGCGTCAGCACGCTGCAGGCCAGGCAATTCCTGCCCGAGCACCTGCCGGAGATCGCGATGTCGCCGCGCCAGGCCGCACAATATCTCATCCGCAACGATGTCGACTACCTGCCGATCGACCAGATCTTCGGCCGCGTCGCCGCGACGCCGTTCGTGGTCTACCCGCCCGGCATCGCCACCATCGTGCCCGGCGAGCGGCTGTCGGAACGCAGCAAGCCGATGATCGATTATCTGAAGATGTTCGAGGCGAGCTTCAATGCGTTCCCGGGCTTCGAGGTCGAAGTCCAGGGCATCTACAAGGAGATCGACGACTCCGGCCGCGTCCGCTTCTACACCTATGTCGTGTCCGAATAGGCGAACGGGCGCAACACGATGGAGAATGATCACAAGATCACCGTCCGCCCGTCCCGCGACAGCGACGTCGACGCCATGCTGTCGATCTACCGCCACCACATCCGCCGCGGCGTCGAGGAAAGCGTCGACGACAGCGGCACGCCGGAGCCCGACGATCTGCGCGACCGCCGCAAGAATCTGCGCAACACCCGCCTGCCCCATCTCGTCGCGATCTGTGACGGCGAGGTGGTCGGCTATGCCTATGTCGTGCTGTTCCGCAAGCGTCCGGCCTACCGCTACACGGTGAAGCATTCGATCTATGTGCATCACCGCTTCACCGGCCAGCGCGTCGGCGGCCGGCTGCTGCAGGAGTTGATCGACACCTGCGCCGCCGCCGGCTTCCGCCAGATGATCGGCTACATCGACAGCGACAACGCCGCCTCGCTCGCGCTGCACGAACGCTTCGGCTTCGCCCGCGTCGGGCATTTGCCCGGCGTCGCCTATCGCTATGGCCGCTGGTCCGACACCGTGATGGTGCAGCGCTCGCTCGCCGCCGGCGCCACCGCCCCGCCGCCACCCGCGCCGCTGTCGCGACGGTGATCGGGGCTCTTTCCATTGGTCGTCCCGGCGAAGGCCGGGACCCATAACCACAGGGTTGAGTTGGTGAGGAAAGCTGCGGCCCCAGCGTCGCGCAACAATCACCGTCGGTGGTAATGGGTCCCGGCCTTCGCCGGGACGACGATGAGGATGCGTCGCAATTCAGGACGTCAAACAGCGCGGTGTCATCACCCGCGAAAGCGGGTGATCCAGTATTCCAGAGACGGCCGCGCTTGAACCGAGAGGCCGCGGCGTACTGGATCGCCCGGTCAAGCCGGGCGATGACAGTTGTCGTGGGTGACGAACCGAGGCCGCCCTACTCCAGCGTAAAGCCGACCCGCAGCGCCACCTGGTAGTGCCGGATCTTGCCGTCTTCGATATGGCCCCGCGTCTGCACCACCTCGAACCACTTCATTTCCCGGATCGTCTTTGACGCGCGGCTGACGGCGTTCTCGATCGCCGCCTCGATGCTCTTGTCCGATGATCCGACCAGTTCCAGGATTTTGTAAACGTGATCCTTGTCGTGCGTGGCGGGCATGTCGACCTCCTCTGTGGATGCGCGATCCGGACCGCTTGCGCTGCGGTCCGGACAGTCCATCGTCCGATGCGGGCCGGCCGTCGTCAAACCGACGAATGCTGCGCGGCAACACGCCGGACGAATTGAATCAACGTGTCGCGGCGCCTTTGGTGCCAGCATGCAGTTCGTGCCAGCTGCGCACCCGCCCTTGTCCGTGCCTTGACCTATGGTAGCATGGTTTCATCAAGTATTCGGGAGCGATACGATGTCCACTGCGTCCAGCTCACCCGCCACACCTCCTCACAGCCTCGGATCCGGGCTTTCCAACCTCCGCGCCAAGTGGGGCTGGATCGTCGCCCTCGGCGTGATCTACCTGATCGCCGGCGTGCTCGCCTTCGGCAGCGTCTTCTTCGCCACCGTCGTCAGCGTGCTGTTCGTCGGCGCCATGATGATCGTCGCCGGCGTCGCCGAGATCATCAACGCGTTCCAGTTCAAGACCTGGGGCAAATTCCTGTTCTGGCTGCTGCTCGGCGCGCTCTATGTCGTGGCGGGCTTCATCACCTTCGAGAACCCGCTGCTCGCCGCGGCGACGCTGACGCTGTTCCTCGGCATCGCGCTCGTGGTCTCCGGCATCGTCCGCATCTTCCTCGCCTTCGGCATGAACTCGGAAGCGCCGTGGGGAATGGTTGCGGTCTCCGGCCTGATCACGCTGGTGCTCGGCGCCATGATCCTGGCGCGCTGGCCGGTGTCGAGCCTCTACGTGCTCGGCATCTTCCTCAGCGTCGATCTGATCTGCGCCGGCGTGAGCTGGATCAGCATGGGCATGGCGCTGAAGCGCAGGGCGTGAGGCGCGATCGTCGCTTCAGGCAGGTTCGCAGGGCGGGTTAGCCAACGGGTTCGCCCCCAGGGCGGCCCGATGGCAGGTTCCGCGTAACCCGCCGCATGTATGCGTGCGGAGAGACGGCGGGTTGCGCTTGCGCTAGCCCGCCCTACGCTCAATCCGCCTGCAAGCGCTCAGGGCTGCGCGAGGTGCCAGGCGCCGTTGAGGAAACCGTCGCCGGTGATGTCGCCGGCCTTCTGGTCCTTGGCGAAGGTATAGAGCGGCTTACCCTTGTAGGCCCACTGCTTGGAGCCGTCGTCACGCGAGATGATGGTGTAGCCGCCTTCGGCCTTGTCGCTGGCATCCGCCTTCAAGACCGGCCAGTTCGTCGCGCACGGGCCGTTGCAGGCCGACTTGCCTTCCGAATCCTTGTCGAAGGTGTAGAGCGTCATCCCCTTGGTGTCGGTGAGGACGGAACCCTTCGCGGTGGTTCCGGTCTTGGTCGGTGGCGCGGCAAAGGCGGTCGAGGCGAGCGCAAGCGACATGGCGGTGGTGAGCGCGAGCGAGATCGATGTCTTCATGATGTCTCCTTTTCGAATGCAAATGGCTTGCATGCGTAAGGACGCCGGAGGGTACGCACTATTCCGCTGATGGCGCGCGAAGAATTTTCGGGACGGCGATCAATGCCAGGGGAATAAAGCCGGAGGCGCGTGCCGATACCGTCGCGTAGCCCGCATGAGCGGAGCGACATGCGGGAGCCGCCCCGGATATCGCGGAGCCTGTCATCGGGCGCGCGTTCGCGCGACCCGTTGGCTCATCCGGGCTACAACACCGAATGTGCTACCGTTTGATTTCCTCGACCGCGCGCACCAGCGGCCGATCGGAGAGCTGGATCGGGCCGGAGAACGGCGTGCTCATTTCGAGGATCAGGTAGATCGCGGCCGAGATCAGCGCCGCGGCGGCGACGGTGGTCGAGATCACCACCGCGTTGCGCGGCGCGCGAAAGCCGAGGGTTGCGAACATCAGCGTCAGCCACCCGACCAGGATGCAGATCAGCGGCGACGGAAACGAACCGTCGGACTGCTCGACAAAGGTCCAGCGCTGCTGCACCGCCTGCCGGTAGACCGAGCGGGCGTCGTTCCATAGCGCGACCTTCTGCTCGTCGTCGAACCGCAGCTCGCGCAGGCTGGTGCCGACCTCGTCGAGCAGGCGTTCGGACACCTCGTTCGCTCGTGAGATCGGGACATCCTTGAGCACCTGCTCGACATAGGCGAGCAGCCGCTTGCGCGGCTCGTCGGCGCTCGGACCGAGCGGCCGCAGGCCGCGATCGAGCAGGATGAGGTCGGTGGCGAAGACATGCAAATTGCGGTCGACCGCCACATAGGTGTTGGCGGCACTGTTCATCATCAGTCCTAGCAGCAGCGACGGCATGGTGACGAACAGCGTCGCGACCAGGCGCACCGAGGTGTTGGTCTCGTCGCTGCGGTGATGATCGGCGAGCCGGGCATGGATCGCCATGGTCGCAAGCGCGGCGCCGCCGAGCAGGATGAAGATCAGGACGGCGACGATGAATGCAACCACGGCTTGCGAAAACCTGCGAGAGAATCAGGTCCGCAGGATAGCAAGGGACGCCCAATGGTGCATGTCCGGTTGACTAGCCGTCCCCACGCGCTATCCAGTCCGGACAGGCTTTGGCGCGTTCTGGGAGCAGCGCAAGGGCGCCTGAGGAGAGAACCACGTGCATATCGTCGACGACAGCGAGGTCAACCGCGTCCTGAGCTTTCCGGTTTTGATCGAGGCGATCGAAACCGCACACCGGCGGCCGAAGATCGCGGTGCACGACGGCTATCTCGGCGACGACAAGGGCCAGCAGCTGGTGACGCGCAGCGCGGTCGACGCCGGCCGCTTCATGATGACCAAGCTCTACACCAGCTTTCCGGGCAACCTCGCCCACGGCATGCTGCCGGCGGTGCAGGCGGTCTGCGTGCTGTTCGACGGCAATGACGGGCGTCCGCTCGCGGTGATGGACGCCGCCGAAATCACCCATTGGAAGACCGCCGCGGATTCCGCGCTCGGCGCCAAGCACCTGGCGCGGCCGGATGCCGAGACGCTGCTGGTGGTCGGCGCCGGCGAGATGGCGCGCTGGCTGGTGCGCGGCCACCGCACCGTGCGGCCGCAGCTGAAGCGGGTGCGGGTCTGGAACCGGACGGTCGAGCGCGCCCAGGAGTTCGCCGCGCTGCTGGAAGGCGATGGTATCGCCACGGAAGCCGTCACCGATCTCGACGCCGCGACACGCGAGGCCGATATCATTACCACCTGCACCCGCTCGCGCGAGCCGCTGGTCAAGGGCGCCAATTTGCGACCCGGCACCCATCTCGATCTGGTCGGCGGCTTCACCCCGGAGACCCGCGAGTCTGACGACGAGGCGGCACGGCGTTCGCGCATCTTCGTCGACCGCCGCGAATCCGCCTTCGACGGCGTCGGCGACATTTTGCAGCCGATCGCCAGCGGCGCGATCAAGGAGAGCGACGTGCTCGGCGACCACTACGACCTCGCCGGCGGCAAGGTCGCCGGCCGGCTGTCAGCAGACGACATCACCTTCTTCAAGAACGCCGGCGGCGGGCATCTCGATCTGATGACCTGCGAGACGGTGCTTGCGCAGCTGGGGAAGGAGTTGCGGTAACGGGTAGCCCGCGCTAGCGCTGCCATTGCTGCTTGCTTACCGAGAATTGTCGGCGCTAGTTTGTAGTGCGGAGTGTTGAAACTCATCGAGCCAATTTCATGTCTCATCCCGTAGATGACGATCCAGTCATGGCATCAGCAATAGGACGATGCTCTAATAATTGGACCCATGTGGAGTCGATTCTTGCCTGGACGTTCAGTCACCTCACGGATACGAATTTGACTATCGCGGTGACCGTTTTCAGCTTCTTTAAGGCAACTCGTACCCAATGTGACGTGCTGAACAAGCTCGCGAAGATAGCGCCGTTTATGACCGAGGACCTGCAAGCGAGTCTTCGCAGTGCGCTGAAGAATTATCGTCGGTTGGCAGAAGGTCGAAATGAGTTGCTGCATAATCCGATTGGCCGAAGCCTGGAAAACCAAGTTTATATTATGCTTAGGACGGCGACGCCTGAGGCGGGGAAGCTACCCTATCAAACGAAGCCCATAAGTCCGGCAGAGATCGATGATCTATCAAATAAGATTAGGGTTCTTAGTTCTGAACTCCGAGGAGTTGAGAGCGCCATAGGAAGCGCGAGGATCGCGGCTCGTTCCACGAACTAATGCAACGACCGGGCGGTCGATAAGTAGCCCGCATGAGCGCAGCGACATGCGGGAAAACCTGTCCCGCATATCGCGGAGCCTGTCATCGGGCGCGTTCGCGCGACCCGTTGGCCCATCCGGGCTACATCATCGCTGCTACGTCTCCCGCAGCCAGACTTCACCGATCGAGTGGTCGAAGCGCTTGCGCAGCACGACGTCGGCCCGCGTCCGCGTCGGCAAGATGTTCTCCCTGAGATTGGCGCGATGATGCTCACGCCACAGCCGCTCCGCGACCTCGCGCGCATCGCTGGGCGGCAGGTCCCTGTAGTGGTGGAAATAGGAGGCGGGATTCCGGAACGCCGTCGGCTGTAATCTGAGGAAGCGTTCGACATACCAGGACTGGATGTCGGCCTCGTCGGCATCGAGATAGATCGAGAAGTCGAAGAAATCCGACACCACCACCGGCGCCGTGCCGCGCGCCAGCAGCACGTTGAGGCCCTCGAAGACCAGGATGTCAGGCTGCTGGATGACCTGGCGTTCCGACGGCACGATATCGCCGATCAGGTGCGAATAGACCGGCAGCTCGAGCTCGCGTTCGCCCGCCTTCGCCGCCGCCAGAAATCGCAACATGCGCGGCAGATCATAGCTCTCGGGAAAACCCTTGCGCCGCATCAGACCGCGCTCTTCGAGAACGCCGTTGGCATGCAGGAAGCCGTCGGTCGTCACCAGCTCGACCCGCGGATGATCCGTCCAGCGGGCCAGCAGCGCGCACAGCACGCGGGCGAAGGTGCTCTTGCCAACGCCGACGCTGCCGGCCAATGCAACGATGTAGGGCGAACGACGTGCCGGCCGGCCGAGAAACTCCGCCTTGACATGCGCGAGGTTGCGCGCCGCCGCGAAATGCAGGTTCAACAAGCGCGTCAGCGGCAGATACACGTCGCTGACTTCGGCAGAATTGATCGGCTCGTTCAATCCGCGCAACGCCGTGAGATCGGCGTCCGAGAGCGTCAGCGACGTGCTGGCGCGCAAGGCCGCCCAATCGCCGCGGCCGAAGATCATGTAGGCGGACAGCTCGTCGGGGTGGGTCATCCTCATCCGTTCACGGTGAGCCTGATGCGGCGAGTAGCCCGCATGAGCCAACGGGTCGCACGAACGTGCGCCCGATGACGGGCTCCGCGACATGCGGGAAGCTCTCTCCCCGGATATCGCTTCGCTCATCCGGGCGACACGGCAACCGCTGTAGAACCGCAGGGCGGCTTGCGAACCGCAACCCGCCCCTCGCTCCCTACTCCGCAGCCTGCTGCGTCGGTGCATCCAGCACCTCCGACACCTTCGGCGGCGACATCGGCAGGCTGTAGAAGCGTTTGCCGAGCGCGTTGTGGACGGCGTTGGCGACCGCGGCCATCACGGGCACCAGCGGCACCTCGCCGACGCCCTTGACGCCCTGCGGATGTTTCGGGTTCGGCACCTCGACCAGCGCGCAATCGAGCATCGGCAGGTCGGAACAGACCGGCATCCGATAATCGAGGAAGCCCGGATTATCGACCTTGCCGTCCTTGTTGTAGATGTATTCCTCGTTCAGCGCCCAGCCGATGCCCTGCGCGACGCCGCCTTGCAGCTGGCCTTCGACATAGCTCGGATGCACGGCACGGCCGACGTCCTGCACCGCGGTGTAGCGAATGACGCGGACGATGCCGAGATCGACATCGACCTCGACGTCGCAGATATGGGTGCCGAAGCCGCCCTCGGCGCCCTGGGTGTTGAGCTGCACGCTGGCGCCGATCGGGCCGCCCTGCGACGGCGCCTTCTCGGCGAGATCGGCGAGCGTCAACGGCTCGAACTGGCCGGCGTTCGGGCTCACCGGATGCGCGGCGCCGTTCTCCCACTTCACGGCTTCCGGGTCGATCTCCCAGATCTTCGCCGCGCGCTCGCGCAAGGTCGCGATCACCTTATCGGCCGCCTGCGTCACCACCATCGAGGAGGCGAACAGCACGCGGCTGCCGCCGGTGAGGTTGGAGAAGCCGACGGTCTGGGTGTCGCCGATGATGACGGAGACGCGCTTGTAATCGATGCCGAGCAGCTCGGCGCAGATATTGGCAATGCCGGCGCGCGAGCCGCCGATATCGGGATGCCCTGTCGTGACGACGACGTTGCCGTCCTCGGTGATGTTGACCTGCGCGGAGGATTCACCGCCGGCATTGAACCAGAAGCCGGAAGCGACGCCCCTGCCCTGCAGCTTGCCGAGCGACGCGGCATAATGCGGATGGTTCTTCGCGGCTTCCAGCGTCTCGATATAGCCGATGCGCGGGAACACCGGGCCGTGGGCGGCCTTGGTGCCTTCCTTCGCCGCGTTCTTCAGCCGCAGCGCCAGCGGATCCATCTTGAGCGCCTCGGCGAGTTCGTCGAGCACGCATTCGACCGCATAGGCGCCGATCGGCGCGCCCGGCGCGCGATAGGCCGCGACCTTGGAGCGGTTGGAGCAGACGTCGAACCCCTCCGACAGCACATGCGGAATGTCGTAGGGCGCGAAGCTGCACCCGACCGCGCCGCGGATCGGCGAGCCCGGGAAGGCGCCGGCCTGCAGATAGAAGCTGCCATGGGCGGCGACGATGGTGCCGTCTTTCTTCGCGCCGATCTTCACCGTGCTCTTCGAGCCCGAGGTCGGCCCGGTGGCGCGCATCACCTCCTCGCGGGTCATCACCATCTTGACCGGGCGGCCGGATTTTTTGGCGAGCAAGGTCGCCAGCGGCTCGAGATAGACGATGGTCTTGCCGCCAAAGCCGCCGCCGATCTCGGCGGGGATGGCGCGGATGTCGCTCTGCTGGATGCCGGTCAGCATCGAGGTCATCGCGCGCACCATGAACTGGCCCTGGCTCGACGACCAGATCGTGGTCTTGCCGTCGGCCGCGACCGAGATCAGGCAGGCATGCGGCTCGATATAGCCCTGGTGCACCGGGCGCGTGGTGAAGGAGCGCTCGATGACGACTTCAGCATCCTTGAAGCCCTGCGCGATGTCGCCCTTCTTGGATTCGATGCGGCCCATGATGTTCGAGGGCTTGCCGTCGAATCTGTTGAACTCGTGCAGGATCGGCGCATCAGGCCTCAAGGCGTCGTCGATCTCGATCGCCCAGGGCAGCACCTCGTAGTCGACCTCGATCAGCTTGCAGGCCTCGGCCGCGATCGCCTCCGTGGTCGCGGCCACGGCGGCGACGGGATGGCCGGGGAACAGCGCCTTGTCGCGCGCCATCACGTTGCGGCACATCCAGCGCATGTCCTGGATGCCGAGCATCACGGCACCCTTCTCGATCGTGAAGTCGACGATGTCGCGCGAGGTGACCACCGCCTTAACGCCGGGCAGCGCCTCGGCCTTGGCGGTGTTGATCGACTTGATGCGGGCGTGCGGATGCGGGCTGCGCAGCACCTTGCCCCAGATCATGCCGGGCATGGTGGTGTCGGCGGCAAACGCCGCGCGGCCGGTCACCTTGTCGACGCCATCGGGCCTGATGGTGCGCTGGCCGATCCATTTGTTGTTGACGACGTTCATGGGCGCATCTCCCGCATTTCAGCCGCGGTCTCCATCACCGCGCGGACGATCTTGTCGTAACCGGTGCACCGGCAGAGATTGCCGGCGAGCCAGAAGCGGACTTCCTCTTCGGTCGGATTGGAATTTTTGGCGAGCAGCGCCTCGGAGGCGACCAGCATGCCCGAGGTGCAGATGCCGCACTGAAGCGCGGCATGCTCAAGGAACTTCTGCTGCAACGGATGCAGCTTCTCGCCCCTGGCCATGCCCTCGATGGTGCGGATCTCGTGGCCCTCGGCTTCGGCCGCGAGCATCAGGCAGGAGCAGACCAGGCGGCCGTCGAGCGTGATCGAGCAGGCGCCGCAATCGCCGGACGCGCAGCCTTCCTTGGAGCCGGTGAGCCCCAATTGCCCGCGCAGCGCGTCGAGCATGGTCTCGTACGGCTCGCACAGGAATTCGACCGGCTCGCCATTGACTGAGGTGGTGACGTGCAGTTTCGCCATGGTGCTAGTGTCCTCCCGCGCGCTGGGCGGCGATCGCGGCGGTGCGCTTGAGCAGCACGCCGGCTGTTTTGGTCCGGTAAGCGATGGTGCCGCGCTTGTCGTCGATCGGACGACAGGCGGCGCGGCACGCGGCAGCGGCGGCTTCGAGCGCGACATCGTCGAGCTTCGAGCCGATCAGCGCCTTCGCCGCCGGCGCGACCAGCAGCGCAATCGGCGCCACCGCGCCGAGGCCGACACGGGCCGCGGTACAGACGCCGTCCTTCAAGGTCAGGCTGACGCCGATGCCGACCACCGCGATGTCCATCTCGGTGCGCGGGATCATCCGCAGGTACGCATCGCTCGAGCCTTTCGGCCGCGGCGGCAACGTGAAGCTGACCAGAATCTCGCCCGGCTTGAGGTTGGTGCGGCCAGGTCCGGCCGGCACATCCTCAACCTTCATGTCGCGCCGGCCGTTCGGACCCTGCAGGGTGACGACGGCGCCCGCCGCGATCATCGCCGGCACGCTGTCGCCGGCCGGCGAGCCGTTGCAGAGATTGCCGCCGGCGGAGGCGCGGCCTTGCACCTGCTTGGAGCCGATCAGGTTCACGGCCTCGAGCACGCCGGGCCACACCTTGCCGAAGCGCGCATGCTCGGCGAGCTCCACGCCGGAGACGGCGGCACCCACGCGGAAACCGCCATCGGCGGTTTCGCTGATTTCGGTCATCTCGCCGATCTTCTTGATGTCGACGATCAGTCCCGGCCGCACCAGGCCGGAGCGCATTTGCACCAATAAGTCGGTGCCCCCTGCCATAATGCGGGCGGCACTCCCGGCGGCAGCAAATGCGCCAATCGCTTCGTCAAGCGTGCGCGGTGCTACGTATCGGATATCGGTCATGACGGTTCTTTCGGTCTCCCTCGACTGCTTGTTCCCTTAAGATTTGCGGGATGTGGCCTTATTGATTGCTGGCCGGCAGATCGCGAGCCTACACGGCGGATCGGGGTCCGAACAGCCTGCGAGGTGCGGCAGGAAGCGCAGGCTCCTATGCAGGATGCGGACTTGTGCGGTGCCGGCGGCGGCGCGCGGCCCTTGCTTTGGGGCGCGCTCGCGACCCGCCGCGACGAGGCCGTCAACCAGACCGGTCAGGCCTGACCGCGCTTGCCGGAGCCGATCCCAAGCATCGAGAACATTCCGATGATGAGAAGCGCCGCCGGGATGCACCACCACAACACATAGCCGAACATGTATTCGAAGATCGTGCGCCGGTAAGGGGGAAGCGGATTGGGCAGCGTGCCTGCACGCTGCATCTGCTCGATCTTCTCCGGCGAGAGCTCGTGGTAAACGTTGAGCGGGCGGCCGTTGAGGTCTTTGCCGGAGCCCTTGACCATGAGGGCATAGTATCCCGTCATCTTGTAGGGCAGGATGAAGGAGTGCGTGAGGCTCACATAGCCAAGCGCGAGGGCTCCGCCTTTGGGACCCTTCTCGGTCAGGTCCTGCAGCTGCTGGTAGCTGTATCGCGTGCCGAACTCCGCGGCGCGCACGTCCTGACCGGACACCGCCAAGCCGACGAACACGAGAAGAACGAGCAGACCGCGGCGCATGGCGACTTGCCTCTCAAGGGGACGCGGCGGTTCGACCGCCGAACACTCGTCAAGCAAGCTACCGGAAAGATGTCCAACCCCGGCTAACCCAGGCAATACAAGTGTCGGCAGCCGGTTAAGTCCTCCTCAACCTCGTCAAGACGTGAAGCCCGGAACCAACGCCTGCTCGGCGACGTGCTCAAGCAGTGAGCGCACACGGCTGCGCAACCTCGCAACCGGACCGAACGCGATGGCGCGGCTCTTGCTTGCTTTCAACAACGGATTGGTGAAGCATGCCGGCGCAATGACAGATCGGGAGACGGCGAATGGTCGAAGTTTCGCGCAGAACGCTCCTCAAGCTTGCGGCCGGCGTGCCGCCGGCGATTGCGACGCCGGCCATCCTGTCATCGCGCGCCTTTGCCGCCGGCAAGGGCAAGACCATCACCGCAGTGATGCATTCGGACCTGCGCATCATCGATCCCGGTTTCACCACCGCCTACATCACCCGCGACCATGGCTACATGGTCTACGACACGCTGCTCGGCATCGATTCGAGCTTCAAGGTCCGCCCGCAAATGGCGGACTGGACGATCTCGGACGACAAGCTCACCTACACCTTCACGCTGCGCGACGGCCTGAAATGGCATGACGGCGCGCCCGTCACCGCGGAGGACTGCATCGCCTCGCTGAAGCGCTGGACCGCCGTCGACGGCATGGCGCAGAAGCTGGCCGAATTCACCGCTTCCCTCGAGGCGAGCGGGCCGAAGACGATCGTGCTCAAGCTCAAGGAGCCGTACGGCCTCGTGCTGGAGTCGCTGGCAAAGCCATCCTCCTACGTCGCCTTCATGATGCCGAAGCGGCTCGCGGAGACGCCGCCGGGCAAGCAGATCGGCGAGCAGATCGGTTGCGGGCCGTTCAAGTTCGTGAGCGCGGAATTCCAGCCGGGCGTGAAGGCCGTCTATGAGCGCAACGCCGACTACGTGCCGCGCAAGGACAAGCCGGATTGGCTGTCGGGCGGCAAGGTCGCGAAGGTCGATCGCGTGGAATGGGTCACGATGCCCGACGCGCAGACCGCGATCAACGCACTGCAATCCGGCGAGATCGACTTCCTGGAACAGCCGTCGGTCGACCTGCTGCCGGTGCTGGAGGCGAACTCCGATCTCACCGTGGCCGTGCTGAACAAGTTCGGCTTCCAGATCGAGGGCCGGATGAATTTCCTGCACCCGCCATTCGACAACGCCAAAATCCGCCGCGCCGCATTCCTGGCGATGAACCAGAAGGACGTGCTTGACGCTACCGTCGGCAACGCGAAATATTACGAGATCTGCGGCTCCTATTTCGCCTGCGACACGCCGCTCGCCAGCGACGCCGGCGCGGAGACGCTGATCAAGGGCAACGGCATGGCCGAGGCGAAGAAGGCGCTCGCCGCCTCGGGCTATGACGGCACGCCCGTCGTGATCATGATCCCCGGCGACGTGCAGACGCTGAAGGGGCCGCCGACGGTCGCGGCGCAGCTGTTGCGCGCGGCCGGCTTCAACGTCGACGCGCAGGTGACGGACTGGCAGACCGTGGTGAGCCGCCGCGCCAGCCAGAAGCCGCCCAAGGAAGGCGGCTGGAACCTGTTCTTCACCTTCACCGGCGCGACCGAGGTGATGAACCCGATCGTCAACAACCAGATCGCCGCGAACGGCAAGCGGGCCTGGTTCGGCTGGCCCGAAGACGCCAAGCTCGAGCAGATGCGCGACGCCTATGCGCGCGCCACCTCGCCTGAGGAGCAGAAGAAGGTTGCGGTCGAGATTCAAAAGCAAGCCTACGAGCAGGTGATCTATATCCCGCTCGGCCAGTTCCGCTTGCCGAGCGCCTGGCGCAAATCGCTCACCGGCGTGCTGGAAGGCCCGGCGCCGCCGGTGTTCTGGAACGTCGACAAGACCGAATAAGGCCGGCGGCGCGAGCGACGCGCGCCGCTGATCAACGTTGGACCAGCTGAGGCACGTCGGAAGGTTCATCGTTTCAGCCGCCGAGGCGCTTCACCGCTCTCGCTTGCGGGCGCTGCAAAATATCGAAAACAACCCCATGCAAAGGAGCCGACGGCCGCCGGCGTTCGACCGGGCAACTTGACACGTCGGGCAAATCAGGAATACATTTCCAATATTCCGAAATCCGCCTCCCCCTCCGGCGCGAACCAATGGCTGCGGTTGCGCATCATTCGCAGCACCCCAGCCTTGCCGATAACGAGGGCGTGGACTCACAAAGGTCCGCTTCTGACGGCGACGCAGTAATTGCCGTGCCGGATCGTCGTCGACTGCTTTTGACCCGTTGCGGACCTCAGCCGACGATCGCCGCTACCTCTGGAATAGCCGCCGCCGAGTGCGGTTCGCGGGGTGACGAAACACAATCCGCCGGGACGAAACCATTTTCCGGCCTTCACGAAGGCATGGTGAAACAGTCGGACGGTTAAAAATGGCATTGGAATCGATGGGCAAAGGGGAACTGCATAAAGAACAACGATCGCCGTGGGGCGGGGAGCGAGGCCATGTCACAGATTCGCAAAACTTTTTTAGGCGCTCTCGCGACCGCATTGACGATCGGTGCCGTGCAATTCGCTTCAGGTCACGACCTCGGAGACCGCTGGCAGGCGAGCTCTGAACAACCAAGTGACATCGTCAATCGCGCCGGCAAGGCAGATCATCTTGCTGCCCCCAAGCCGTTCGCAGTCCAGACGAAAACGGTTTCTCTGCGCTTGAACGATCAAGCCGATACATCGGTCCTGATCCGTATTCCATCTGCGCAAGCGCGCATCACCAAGACGCCGCTGTGGAATCAGAGCCGTAAGCCGACAGTGGCCTGCGAGCCCATGGTCAGCACGCTCACGGAAGTCGCAAGGCTCCTGCAGCCCGGCCGTTGCGTGACCTGATCGACTACATCCACACCAGCTATTCGCTGAGGATAGCTTCCTGCTCTTTATGCGACTGTACTGGCCAGACGAGAAAGCCCCTTCCATCCTAGATGGGTCTTGGGAGCCACCGCCGGTGGAGAGGATCAATTAAAGGGTTCCCGTGGCTGCAACATCGGGAAAGACAGCCGGTCCTCGCTCATCGTCAACTAAGCGGGAGGCGGCTGCGCCAGGAGCTTAGCTACAATGAGCCCAATTGCAGTGTCCTTGATTGCGTTAGCGATCATCATAGCTGCCGCGCTCCTCGGCACTTTGCTTCGCAACACCCTGCCGGGCCACTATCTGGCAGACGATTCAAAAGATTACATACGGTTAGGGATCGGGCTCATCACGACGCTCGCCGCGCTTGTGCTTGGTCTGCTGGTTGGCTCGGCGAATAGCTCGTATGACGCTCAGAACACTCAAGTTCGGCATTTGACCGCCAACATCATACTGCTCGACAATCTCCTTGAGCAATATGGGCCCGAGTCCCGCGATGCCCGCGACACTCTGCGCGGCGCTGTCGAGCCCTTGATTAAGAGGATTTGGCGAGAGGACAGCTTGGAGTCCGCGAAGGGAACGCCCTTTCGGGGGACCGCCTTGTCGGTGGATGCTTATGGAAAGATTCAGAACCTCTCGCCAAAAACAGACGCGCAGCGCTCGTTCAAGGAACGGGCAATACAGCTAGCCACTGACTTGGTGCAAACGCGCCTGCTCCTGTTTGAACACGCTGACACCTCGATTCCCATGCCTTTTCTGGCGATACTGGTCTTCTGGCTGGCAATCATCTTCATGAGTTTCAGTTTATTCTCGCGCCTTACCCCGATAAACATCGTTGCAATGTTGGTGTTTGCCACTTCCGCGTCCGCAGCGCTTTTCTTGATCCTGGAGTTGAGCCAGCCATTTGTCGGACTGATGCAGATTTCTAGCACACCGCTGCGCAACGCCCTTGCGCCGCTCGGATCGTAGCCGAACCCCCGGCAAGATGTCCGGACCTGGCCCATAGCTGACGTTGCATGACGATCGCGAACGTCGGCTCTTCGAGGTGAACCGGAAGTCACCCGGCCCGTCGGACCGGAGCCGGATGGGGCGTTCTCACATTGGATTTCAGCCGCAAATACGTCTACCAGGCCGACGAGATAAGGAAGCGATTTCGTTCGCTCTTGGATTCCTTTGCCGAAAAGCAGGCTGGGTCTGCACAGGCAACTCATGAAGAATAAGCGGTCGGATTTGCAGCTGGCCGCTGACTCGGACACGGATGGGTCGATTGCTCGCGGACTTGATTTCGCAGTGAAGCGAGAGCCGCTTCTGGCCGCCCATAGCTGACGGTCTGCATGACGATCGCGAACGTCGGCTCTTCGAGGTGAACCGGAAGTCACCCGGCTCGGTCGCCATGGGCGGCTTTTGACCCAGAGCGGAAATCAGAGCTCGATCGCTGGTGAAAATCACCGAACGCAGCAGCACGCGCCGTGCCGGGTTGGTCGCGGCCGCGCGTTGCGGTCGGGCAACACTTTCTGGAAAAGCGTGGCGCCAACTGCTTCCGCCCATTGCGCATTTCCATTTTGATCCGAATGATCGATGCCGTCGCGTGCTGGGCGGTGCAACAGGGCTCGGATCGAGCCTTTGGAGGCTACGGGGTGATGAACCCGCGGCGAATTGCGACTCCGGAGTTGTGCGGGACGGTCATTCTCGCAGGTTGGCTCCTTGCCTGGCTTGCCGGCTCTGCCGGCATCGGGAACCGCGGCGCAGTGTCCATCGAGGACCTCGCACCATCTCTCGCCGCCAACGCCGAACCGGCTGATACGCGACAGGCCACCGCAGTCGGCGACGCCGCCAAAGTGAATGCTGAAGCGGCGATGGCTGCGGAACCCGTAACGGAGACGGCGTCCGACACGATGGCCACCCCGCAGGCAGGCGTCATGGTTAACGCTGTCGCTAACGCCGATGCAGCGATGGCGGTTGAATCGGTGCCGGCGACGGCCCCTGATGCGACGGTGAGCTCGAGCGAGCCGAAGCCAATCGTCGTGGCTGCGTTGCCCGATTCGTCGCAGACGCTGCCAGCCGAAACATCGCCGGTGCAAGCGGCGATAGCGAGCCCGCCTCCCGTGTCGAGCGACACCGAGGCGGCCGCGAAACCCCTGGATATTTTCGAGGAGTGCCTCGTCGTCGATGTCTGCATCGACCGGTACCTGTGGGCGCTCTACGAACGGACGCCGAAGCAAGACACGATTAGCGTACAAGAGCAGCGGAAAGTGACCGTCAAGAAGAAGCGCAAGACGGTGACTGTCACCAGGACGTTCACCAGGCGCGTCGATAACGATTTCACGTGGAAGGATCCGAAGGCGGCGGAGCGAATGGGCATGCCGATGATCGACTACGTGATTGGAGGGGTGGATCGGAACTTCAAGCTCAAGCTGTTTCACGCGCTTTACGCGGCGGAACAGGCCGGGTTGGCGCCCGGCATCACCAGCGCGTTCCGGGATGACTATCGTCAATCGATCGCGAGCGGCCTGAAGGCGGCGTCCGACAAGTCATACCATGGAGGGAGCTTCCGTGGCGGCTATGGCCACGGGCTTGCCGTCGATGTCGTGAGCGTCAAGGGCGCGACGCGGGCGGAGCGTTGGGTCACAACCGAGGCCCTTTGGAAATGGATCGATGCGCGTGGACCGGATTTTGGAATCGGGCGACCGTATCTCGATCGAGATCCACCGCATGTCGCGCCGATAGACGGCAAGGAATACGCCGCTCACCGCGGCGGGACGAAACCTCAGCACGCGGACGCGGATCGCAAGAAGCGCGACCGGGGCGCTGTGCGGGTCGTGGCAAAACGATCAAAGACCGCAAAAGCGTCGAAGGGGAGAACGATCTGATCGGGTTCGGCTGCGCCTTCCAACACGACGCGGGCAAGAATGCCTAGCAATCCCATCATCGTACAAAAATACGGCGGCGTCTGTCTCGAAACACCGGCAAAAATCCGCGCGGCCGCGAGCAGTGTCGCCGATCTGCATGGCCGTGGTCATCGTGTCGTGGCGATCGTTTCAGCGATGGGCAAGACCACCGATGAACTCGTCAGGATGGCCTATCAGGTCAGCCCGCATCCCAATCGCCGCGAACTCGATATGCTATTGACCACCGGCGAGCGCATCAGCATGTCCTTGATGAGCATGGCGCTGTCCGATCTCGGCGTGCCGGCGATCAGCTTTACCGGCAGTCAGGCCGGTGTCATGACCGACGGGTCCCATTCCTCCGCACGCATTCTGGACGTGCGGCCCATTCGCGTGCGCGAAGAACTCGATCGTGGACGCATCGTGGTTTTGGCGGGCTTTCAGGGCGTGAACCCGCTGACCAAGGAAATCACCACGCTTGGCCGGGGTGGCAGCGATACCACCGCGGTCGCCATGGCCGCGGCGCTCAAGGCGGAGTGCTGCGAGATTATCAAGGAGGTCGACGGAGTTTGCTCGGCTGACCCGCGCATCGTCGCGGACGCAAAACCCTTGCGTCAGCTGGATTTCGCATCCCTATCCGAAATGTGCTTCTGGGGCGCCAAAGTCCTGCACTTTCGCAGCGTGGAGCTGGCCCACAGCCAAAACGTGCCTTTGGTCCTGAGACAGTGGGGCGGCGCTCGACACAGCACGCAAGTGATGAAGGAGGTCGCAGACATGGAGAACGGAAAAGTCCTGGCCGTCAACTCGATGGCTCGCATTGAGCATGTGGAGATCGATTCGGCGGACCTCAATCAAGGCTTTGAGAAGTTCGCACAGCATCTCCAGCAAAATGGCTTGCCTTGGCCGCAGCTCCTCGCCTCGGCTTTCACCGCCAAAAAAACCCGCATCATGATGACTTGCGATTCCGAGACACTCGACGCGTTGCTGCGCACACTGGAACGGAGCAAAGACCTGCGCAAACAGCGCGAGACGCTGAGTTCGGTGAGCCTCACTTGCTTCGGCGGCATTTCCTCGGACCTGCCATACAAGGCGGTGCAGATTCTGCAACGTCACGGAATCATCGCCGACAAGTATGTCTTGTCATCGCATTCGGTAAGCTTCTTTGTTCCGGTGGAGAGCCGTGAGGCCGCGGTCATGGCTTTGCATTCGCTGATCTAAGGGCGCGGACTCATAACGCGCAGCCAGCCATAGCCGGATAGATGCGAGTTGGATGAAGGCAAGGTAGTTGGCGGCGAGCCTGTCGTAACGCGTCGCCACCCGACGACACTGTTTGATCCTGTTGAAGAACCGCTCGACCTGGTTGCGAGCGCGGTAGAGATAAGGGCTAAAGCAAATCGGATCGTTGCGATTGCTTTTCGGCGGAACATTGGCCCAAGCGCCCTTCGTCATGGCAAGCTCCCTGATCCAGTCCGCGTCATGGCCACGGTCGGCAAGCAGCATTGCCCTGGACTTCAGACGAGACAGCAGTTTTCCGGCAAGCCGGACGTCGTGTGCCTCGCCGGGGCTTAACGCCAGCCGTACCGGCAGACCATTGCTATCGACCACCGCGTGGATTTTGCTGGTCAAGCCGCCGCGTGACCTTCCCATCGATTGGCGCTGGTTTCTTGTAATGCAGGCCCCATGCTGATGCACGCGGACAATCGAGGTATCGATCATCTGGACAACGGCATCACTGGCAGCGGCAAGTGCGTCGATGATGCGGCCCCAGACACCGGCCCGCCGCCAGCGGACGAAGCGGTTGTAGCAAGCAGTGTACGGACCAAACGTCTCGGGCAGATCACGCCAAGGTGCTCCGGAGCGCAAGACCCAGAAGATGCCATTGAGGACGCGACGGTCGTTCACCCGGGGGACGCCACGGGCTTGTTCGGCAGCATGGGCTTTATGGCGATCCATTCATTGTCGGCGAGTTCGTAGCGCATGATTCGAGTCCCAGTTTGGAAGCTCGAGTCATAAGGGTCTGACCAGACGCAACACTTCCGGCCAAGCCTCGCTTGGACGCTTACAAGCAGAAGCGGACATCAACCAGCCGACAATCAAAATGACCGCCCCATAGCAGACAAGTACCGCGAGATCGGGTAATCTCAGAATTAGGCAGGAAACACACATCGACTTTTCGATGAGGCCGCAATGTCGATTTGCAAAACCTTTGTCTGTTCGTTTTTTGCTTTGATCATATTCTTGACTATTGGCAACGCGACCACCATGGCCGATGAAGTCAAGCAAGTATCTGTCAACGGCTACGAGTTTGCCTATGTCGAGCAGGGGCAGGGTGAGCCGGTCATCTTTGTTCACGGTGGCTTGCAGGATTATCGCATGTGGAGCGAGCAGCTTCCGAAATTTGCGGTCCACTATCGTGCCATAGCGTACAGTCGCCGGAACGACTATCCAAATGTAGTGAGCCCGGAAGGAATGCCGGATAGCGCGGCGGATCTGCACGGGGAAGATATCGCCGCCTTCGTGCGCGCACTCGGTTTGTCCAAGATCAGGGTCGTGGCGCATTCATCAGGCGCGCACGCGGCTCTTTTCTTCGCCGCGACACACCCGGATATGGTCGTTAGCCTCGCGCTGAATGAACCGCCTGCAATGGGCTTGCTAAACGGCGTACCAAACAGCATGGAGATTTTGAAGGAGTTCGTTAACACGCAGGCACCCGCCAGAGAGGCTCTCAAGGCCGGCGATGTGCACCAGGGCATTCCTATGATCGTAAATGCCATCGGCGGTCCGGGAGCCTACGAGCGCCGGTCGGACGCTCACCAGAAGATGAACCTCGACGACGTTGCGCGTATCAGGCGGATGCGACCACGAAACGGCCGCGACCGGTTTTCACCTGCGACATGGCCAGGAAGATCACGGCACCTACGCTTTTGTCCAACGCCGAACGAAGCCCTCCTGTGTTTCATCTGGTCATAGATCAGCTGGAGCGCTGCCTGCCCAATCGCGAGCGGGTTGCAATCCCTGCAAGCGGACATTCCGTTCAGTGGGAGAACCCCGACGCCTACGATCAGGCTGTTCTTGCCTTCATGAAGAAGCATTAGTGACACCTCAAGTGTTCGTCTCGTTGAGCCGATTGTTGGCACTCAAGATGCTATTGGAGGCAACTATGCGCGCTGCGTGGCTCGTCCTTAGTGCATCGGTGGCGTTTGCGCAGCCCGTGTTTGCCGATGAAGCAGACAAGCTCTACGGCACTTGGAAGGTTCTCTCCGCCGTCGTGGAAGACGTGCA
The DNA here is from genome assembly GCF_054820065.1 of Bradyrhizobium sp. UFLA06-06. Taxonomy (NCBI): domain Bacteria; kingdom Pseudomonadati; phylum Pseudomonadota; class Alphaproteobacteria; order Hyphomicrobiales; family Nitrobacteraceae; genus Bradyrhizobium; species Bradyrhizobium sp. UFLA06-06. The sequence goes on along the minus strand of NZ_JADFUD010000004.1, from coordinate 175,354 downwards.
AACCAAGGAGAAAGCGCCTCTTTATGGAGAGCACCCGAAGGGCTACCTGATACTGCTCCCAAGTGGACGGATGATGGCGCTTCTCGTGAGTGAGGGCCGTAAATTGGCTCAAACTGATGAGGAGAGAGCCGCTGCATATCGTTCTATGGTAGCCTACGCTGGCAGGTTTACTGTCGAAGGCGATAAATGGACAACCAAGCCCGATGTCGCGTGGAACGAAGGATACATGACGGATCAAGTGCGCTATTTCAGACTCGATCGAGACAGGCTGATCGTTGAGACCGCGCCCGTGATGAGTCCGGACTTTGGGAAAGTCGTGCGCTTCACTGTCGTTTGGCAAAAGGTAGAATAAGTTCACCAGCGTATTTGGACGGGCGTCACTCACTGGACGCAGCAAGCAAAATTGACCGAGCGCCGTTCCGATGGAATCGGAACGGGATTCCATATCCATGCTTCAAACGCGTTTTCTTTTATCAATGCCCGAGCCGCGCCTCCGTGCCGGCCAGCAGCCGCTGAATGTTGGCACGATGACGCACGATCACGTAGATGCCGCCGGCGATCACCAGCAAGCGATAGGGCAATGGTTGCCCCAGACCGCAGACGAGGACGATCGCGGTCAATGCCGCCAGCATCGAGCCGAGGGAAACGATCCGAAAGACGGCCACCACAGCGCCAAAGGCCGCCGCAGCGCCGAGCCCTACCGGCCACGACATCGCCAGCAACACGCCGAGCCCGGTCGCCGCGGATTTGCCGCCGGTGAAATTCAGCCAGATCGAACGGCCGTGCCCCAACAACGCAGCAAGCCCGGCCAGGCAGACAGCCCAGGACACGCACGTTTGCGGATCAAGCGCTGCCGGCGGCGTGACGGATGGCAAGGTGTACAGCCAGGGATAAAACCAGCGGGCGAACAGGATGGCCGCCATGCCTTTCAGCACGTCGACCACGAGCACCGCCAATGCGGGCCACTTCCCGAGGGTTCGCAATACGTTCGTTGCCCCGGTGGATTTGGAGCCATGCTGGCGGATATCGATGCCCCTGAGCAGCTTCCCCGCCAGATACCCCGTCGGCGTCGAACCGAGCAGATAGGCAATCGCCAGTCCAGCCACACCCGCGATCCAGAAGACCATCTCAGTCACCTCGATGCCCTTGGCGGCGCGTCCATGAATTCTAACGCGGATGCCACCAGCGTCCGCCGATCACGACGCCTTCGGATGCGATCTTGCGATCGCCCGTCAGATGCTCGCCGACCACATCGACATAGTCGAACTGCCCTTCCCTGACCGAGATCAGCGTGGCGTCGCCGACGCTGCCCGGCTTCAGGCTGCCGAGCTCCGGCCGCCGCAACGCCATCGCGGCGTTGACGGTGGACGCCGCGATCACGTCCGGCAGCGGCATCCCCATGCAGAGGAATTTCGACATCGTCGTCACCTGGTCGAATGCCGGGCCGTCGATGCAGAGTTGATGGATGTCGGAGGAGATGGTGTCGGGGTAGAAGCCGTTGGCGAGCATCGCGCGCGCCGTCTTGAAGGCGAACGAGCCCTTGCCGTGGCCGATGTCGAACAGCACGCCGCGCTCGCGCGCCTCCAGCACCACCTTCTTCACCGTGCCCTGCGCGGTCGCGGGCGTGTTGGGGAACGGACGGAACGCATGGGTCAGCACATCGCCCGGACGCAGGCGCGCGAGCACCTCCTCATAGCTCGGCGGCGGATGGTCGATATGCGCCATCAGGGGCATGCCGACCTGCTCGGCGACCTCGAGCGCGATCTCGAGCGGCACCAGCCCCGAGGTGCCCGAGGCGAACAGGCCGACCCGCACCTTGATGCCGACGATCAGGTCGCGGTTCTCGTCGGCGACGCGCGCGGCGTCGATCGGATTCATCAGCCGCAGCTCCTCGCTCTCGCCGACCATCACGCGATCCGAGAAGCCGAAGATGCCGGCGTGCGAAACGTGCAGATAGGCGAGGATGCGGACCTGGCTCGGCTCGATCACATGCTTGCGGAAGCCGGCAAAGTTGCCCGGGCCGGCGCTGCCGGTGTCGACCGAGGTGGTGACGCCGGAGTTGCGGCAAAATTCCTCGGCGTCGATGCCGAGCGAGGTGCCGCCCCAATAGACATGGGTGTGCAGGTCGATGATGCCGGGTGAGACGATCAGCCCCGAGACGTCGCGGACCTCGGTGGCGGGATCGGCTTGCAACTCGCGGCCGAGCGCAGCGACCTTGCCCGCGGCAAAGCCGACATCGGTCACGGCATCGAGCTTTTGCGACGGGTCGATCACCCGTCCGCCGCGCAGGATCAAATCGAAAGGCATCGTGTTCTCCGGATTCGGTCCGGCACGATGGTCGACTTCGCCGGCGCCTGCAAGCCGCTCAACCGACACGGGCCTGTTGGGAAACCGGCGCGGTCGCTGTCGCGCGATCCGCGCGCTTGTCAGCAACCATGTCCGTTGCCTTGTCCGCTCCATTGGCCGACGCAACGATGGCCGCAATGGCCGGGTGATGCGCCGCCTCCGAGGCAGCAATGGTCTCGCGGGCCCAGCGGTACGAGGATTCGAAGATTTCCTGATGGCGGTCGAAATCGGTGACGTCGATGCCGTCGGGCGTCGGCGGACGCATCACCATGTCGAGCGGCGTGGTCGGCAGCGTATCATAGCGCTGATGCGCGACGAGGCTTCGCCACAGCACGTTGACGGCGCTCGGTGCGGCTGGAAGCAATTTCTTGCGGAACGGCGTCAGCAGCGATGCAAGCAGCTCAAGCCGCCCCGGCAGCGCGGCATAGTCGACGTCGAACATCTCGGTGGCCGGGTCGCCGAAATGGACCACCAGATTCGGTCCGCTCTTCATCTGGTGCATCTGCGCCAGCGGAACGTTGTCGACGAGGCATCCGTCGACCAGCATCGAACCCTCCCTTGTATAGAACGGCGGCAGCAGACCGGGGATGGCGCTCGATGCCCGCACCGCCTGCCACAGCAGACCGGTGCGGATCAATTCGAGGCTGTGCGTCGACAGATTGGTCGCGATCGCCGCGAACGGCCGCCAGCAGTCCTCGATCCGGCAATTGTGGCCGTACTGATCGGCGAGCGCGGCATCGAACGCCTTGTGGTCCAGCAAGGCGTAGCGCGGCCAGGTCGGGCGGCGGAAGCTGCGGCTGGAGACGAAAATCTCATGCGTGCCGCGCTCGAGATGCTCGGCGTCGTAGTTCTTGGCAAAGCCCGCCGCCATCGCCGAGCCGACGCTGGTTCCAACAAAGATATCGAACATCGCGCCGCGCTCGCGAAACGCCTTGTAGACGCCGACATGCGCGGTGCCGAGACTGCCGCCGCCGCCGGCGACAAATCCGACGGCGCGACCGCACAGGAAGCGAACCAGGCTGTCGATGTCGAGCTGGTCCTCGAGCGCGACATGATGGTGCATGAAGCAGGGCAGCCGCGCCAGCCACGCCGCGGTGCCGCTGACCTCGTGGCGCCTGATGTCATGAACCCGAACGAGGCGTCGCGTCGACGCCGGATGCACTCCGCAGGCGAAGCGTTCGATCTCCGTCAGATCGGGCGTCGGCGCATGGCCACGGCAGGCGAACACGACAAGGTCGGCCTGGCGGATGGTTTTCCGCGCCCAATCCGATGCGTCAGGACCACCGAAATAGGCCACCAGCGGCGCGTCGTACTCGATCCTGTTGAGCCAGTCGGCGACTTCGGATGCATCCAGCGCGCGACCGGGAAACATCGCCTGGACCCGCGCGAGGTCGACGATCTCGGCACCCGCAGCGGCAAGGCCTTCACGCAACCTGTGCTCAAAGGCGGCAGGCACCGGTTCCCGTCCGCCCGGGATCAGCGCGACGGTGCGCGCCTTCGGTGACGCCCGGAGCGGCAACAGACGCGCGGTCTCGGTGGCAAACCGCCGCGCGAGCGCAGCCAGCAGCGCCTCGACGATCTCGGGCGTTTCCCGCGCCAGCGTCGTATAGGCGGCGCGCGTCAGCACCAGCACGCTGGTGTCGCGGATCGCAATCACATTGGCCGTGCGCGGGATATTGGCAAAGAAGCCGATCTCGCCGACCAGTTCCCCGGCGCGAAGCTCCGCGATCGGTTCGGGATGACTGGTCCGGTACACCGCGAGCGCGCCGTGCAGCACCAGAAATAGCGCGTCGGAGGCACCGCCCTGCTCGACCAGCAGCTCGCCGCGCACGAGGTCGCGCCGGGTCATTGCGCCAAAGGCAATCAGCCGCTGCTCCGCGCTCAGGGTTCTGAACAGCGCGAAGTCCTCGGACACGTTTCCCCACGCAAACGTCGCGCTCGGCGGCACACGGTTCGAATGCATGCTCCGATGTTAGCGCCGGGCCGTCGTCCCGGCGAGCGATATCACGGCTCAATCGGCCGCACCCTGGCTACAAATCCTTGGGAGCACTGCAGCAGGATTTGCAGCATCCGCCATCAGCTTCACCCGACCAGTTCCGGCCACGGCACGATGGTCGACTTCACCGTCTTCATCGCCATTGCGTCGGCAACCGCGCGGGCGACGCCATCTTCGGTGAACGGATAGATCGTCTGCATGTCGAGCCAGGGATATTTGTTCCGCGTGCGGTAGAGCATGTCGACGCCGAGCGGCAGGTCGTTGCCGGTAAAGCCCCAGGAGCCGAGCACGTTGAGGTCCTTGGTGCAGATGCGGTGCCACGACGTATTGATCGAGCCGGCATCGGTGAACTGCCCCATCTCGACATAGGTGCCGCCGTCGCGCAGCATCTCGATGCCCTCGGGGCCGGCGGTCGGATGGCCCGAGCAGTCCATGACGAGGTCGGCGCCGAAACCGCCGACGATGTCGCGCACCGCCTTGATGCGCTGTTCCGGCGTCTTGAGCTGCTCGATATCGACAGTCGCCTCGGCGCCGAACTTGCGCGCCAGCGCAAGGCGCGGCGTCTCCGGCGCGCCGACGCAGATCACGCGCCCCGCGCCCATTTCCTGCGCGGCGGCGACCGCGAGGATGCCGATCGGCCCCGAACCCTGGATCACCACGGTGTCGCCCCATCTGAAGCCGCCGGCGCGGGTGGCGCGGTTGAAGGCGCGGATGCAGGAGGTCAGAGGCTCGAAGAGCGCGCCGAGCCGCAGCGACATGTCGTCAGGCAATTTGTAGATCTTAGTGCCGGGCAGCATGTCGAGATCGACATAGACATATTCAGCCCAGCCGCCCCACATATGCGGCGCCTTGTCGAAGCCGAGATAGCGGCCGTAATAGACCGGCGTCAGGCATTTGTTGGCGCTCTCGGGATAATGGATGCAGTAGTAGCAGCGGCCGCAGGGCATCAAGGGCGGGATCATCACCTTCGATCCCACCTGCAGCGGCTTGCTCATGAAATCCTCGGTGAACTCCGCGCCGCATTCGACGATCACGCCGCCGAGCTCATGGCCGAGCGTGAACGGCCACGGCAACGGCTTCGGCCAATGTCCCTTCAAGATGTGCAGATCGGTTCCGCAAACGCCACAGGCGCCCACCTTGATCAAGGCCGCCTTTTTGCCGATTTCCGGCCATGGCACTGTCCGGATTACCGGCTTGGCTCCAGGTCCATCATGCGTGCAGACGCGGATCTGCTCCATCGGTTCGCTCTCCCTGTCCTTGTCGTTGGGCCGGGTTCGGCCGAGCCGACTTTAGGTCAGGACGATTGGGATGTCATGAAGGCCTGTCATGAAGGTCTTCATGACATCCCTTGGCGGAACGAGGCGCTTCAAGTCCTGGCGGAGTATTGTCCGCAAGGAGGCATCGATTGTGAAGGCAGCCGAGGGCGAATTGGCTGGTAGCATTGCGGGGAACGACACCATGAATCCTGGTATCGAAGGTATCGTCGGCATGTACGTCAAGTTGGGCGAACTGGACACGCTGCAACGAATGAAGGAGCATCGACAGGGTTTGCTCGACCAATGCGTCGATACCGCGAATTTCAGCTTCGATGTGACGAGATCGATCTACAGGAGCGACCTCGAGGTGATCGAGGCCGGTATCGAGAGTCTGTTTGGCGAGATCACCGGCCATGTCGACGTGGTCAACGAGAAGAGGATTGCCGGCTGGGCCCTGTACAACCAGCACCCCGACAAAAGGGTTGCGATCGATATCTACTTCAACAACAACCTCGTCGGCGAAGTCGTCGCCGATGAGTTCCGCAACGATCTCCTGAAGCTCAACAAGGGCGATGGACACCATGCCTTCGTCTTCGTGCCGCCAAGCGGCTCCTATCAGCCGCCGCTGCAGATTGAGGTCCGCGCGGCGAAGCGAAAGGTGCTGAAAGCCGTGACTGTCGAACCACCAGCGGCGGCTGTCGAACCGGAAACGGCTGTCGAACCGGAAATGGACGCCGAGGACAAATAACCTCACCGCATCGCTTTCGCGCGCTTCGGATCGGCCGGGCGCCGCCTGGCTGAAGTCGCCGCAGACGTCAATATGGGCCGCGACATGACGGACGTGGGCGGCCGATTGACAGCGACGACCGCTTCACCGCAACCTGCGATGCAACCTCAGGTGACGGAATGAAGCCGCAGCCCGGCTCGGAGCGAATCTTCGTGGACGCCAGCACCGATCCGCTGGACGGGCGCGTGCGATGGGCGCCGGCGAAGTCGCTGTGGCTTGGCGGCATGACCGCGGTCGCGATCGTCCTTGGGCCGCTGCTGTTCACGTGGAGCGCGTTCGCATTATTCATCGTCACCAGCGCGATCACGCTGTGCTTCGGGCATTCGGTCGGCATGCACCGCCGCCTGATCCATGCGAGCTTCGACTGCCCGCTGTGGCTGGAGCGGCTCTGCGTCTATCTCGGCACGCTGGTCGGGATGGCCGGCCCCTACGGCATGGTGCGGCTGCACGATTTCCGCGACTGGGCGCAGCGCCAGACCGCGTGCCACGACTACTCCTGCCACCGCGCCGGCTTCTGGCGCGATGCGTGGTGGCAGCTGCACTGCACGCTGGTGCTGAAACACCCGCCCGAATTCCGGCTCGAACGGCGGCTCGCCGATGACCGCTTCTACGCCTTCGTCGAGCGAACCTGGATGTGGCAGCAATTGCCCTGGGCGATCCTGTTCCTCGCGATCGGCTCGTGGAGCTGGCTGGTCTGGGGCATCTGCGTCCGTGTCGCCGTCTGCGTCACCGGTCACTGGCTGATCGGTCACTACTCGCATCGCAAGGGCGGACAGACCTGGATCATCGAAGGCGTCGCGGCCCAGGGCTACAATGTCGGCATCGCGGGCCTGATCAGTATGGGCGAAAGCTGGCACAACAATCACCACGCCTATCCCGGCTCCGCGAAGCTCGGGCTGCTGCCGGGTCAGATCGACCTCGGCTGGTGGTTGATCAAGGCATTCGAAGCCGCAGGGCTCGCGAGCAACATCAAGACGCCAGACAATCTTGCGCCGCGCCCGGGCTCGCGTCGCGTCGACGAACCGGGCACCGCCGATGCGGTCGCGCCGCGACATCGCGGCAGCGCATTGTTCCAGTAATCCGCAGCCGCGCATCTTCCATTGCGGATCGAACGCCACGCAGCTATATACGCCGCGTCGGAAAAGGCAGACTTGGTTTGGTAAGCCCAAGTCCTTTCGAAAACGAAAGTCCTTTCGGAAACGAAGTCCTTTCGAAAACGAAAGCTCTGGTCTCCTGCCTCGTGCATGAGATCCCCACGACGAACACCGGACGCCATCCAGGCGCCCAATGTTCGTCCGTGTGGTTCTCAACCCGACGAACCGCTCCGGTCGAACACCGACAAAGGAGCAGTTCATGCATACCAGCCGCCCCCTTCCCCATGATGTCGTGATTGCCGGTGCCGGCCCGGTCGGCCTGCTGCTTGCCTGCGAGCTGCGGCGCGCAAACCTCTCGGTCCTGGTGCTGGAGCAGGCCGCGGAGCCATGCTCGTCATTGAAGCGGCTGCCCTTCGGCATGCGCGGCCTTTCGGCACCCAGCATCGAGGCGTTCTATCGTCGCGGGATGCTGGACGACATCGCGGCACGGCAACACACAAGAGATGGCTCGGGCAGCAGCGCATCGAATGGCGCGCATTGGACGCAACGGCCGCGCCGCCCGGCCGGCCATTTTGCCGGCATCCAGTTCTTTCACGACGATATCGACACGTCGAACTGGCCATTTCGCTTGCCGAGCCCGGCAGCCACCAGCATGGCGGTCGACATGGAGGCGCTCGAATCCGCCCTCGCCGCGCGCGCAACCGCGATGGGGGTCGAGATCAGGCGCGGCCTCGGCGTCGAGGCGCTGGATCAGTCGGACGACGGCGTCACCGTTCGCGCCGGGGGCGCGACTTTCCACGGACGCTGGCTGGTCGGCTGTGACGGCGGCCGCAGCATGGTGCGCAAGGCCGGCGGCTTTGAATTCGTCGGCACCGATCCCGAGTTCACCGGCTATTCGGTCGAGGTCGAGATATCAGATCCGGACCAGCTCCGCGCGGGCCGTCACTACACGCCGACGGGCATGTATACCTACGCGCGGCCCGGCACGATCGCGATGGTGGAGTTCGACGGCGGCGCCTTCCACCGAACCCGGCCGATCACGCGCGAGCATGTGCAGGCGGTGCTGCGCCGCGTCTCCGGCACGGACATCACGTTGACGGCGCTCCGGCTTGCCACCACCTGGACCGATCGCGCCTGTCAGGCGACGGATTACCGCAAGGGGCGCGTGCTGCTCGCGGGCGATGCCGCGCACATTCATTCTCCGCTCGGCGGCCAGGGGCTCAATCTCGGGCTTGGCGATGCGATGAACCTCGGCTGGAAGCTCGCGGCCACGATCCGCGGCGACGCACCGGCGGATCTGCTCGACAGCTACTCGCGTGAGCGGCATCCGGTGGGCGCGCAGGTGCTGGACTGGTCACGCGCCCAGGTCGCGCTGATGCGGCCAAGCCGCAGTTCGCGCGCGCTCGAAGCCATCATCCGCGACCTGATCGCGACGTCAGACGGCGCGAGCTACTTTGCCGAGCGCGTGTGGGGCGTTTCGCTGCGCTACGATCTTGGCGGCAACCATCCGCTGGTGGGCCTTAGCGCGCCCGACTTCGAGCTCGCCTGTGGCACGAAACTCGGCGAACTGCTGAGGAACGGGCGCGGCGTGCTGCTGGACTTCGATCCGCGCTCTCCGCTGCAAGCGCTTGCGGATCGCTGGCGTAGCCGGATCGGCCATGTCGCAAGCTATGCGCGGGATCGGCTGGGCTTGAGTGCCGTGCTCGTGCGCCCCGACGGCTTCGTCGCATGGGCCGCTGACACCGCCACTCACCTTGATGAAGCAGCTCAGGTCATGTCGCGGTGGTTCGGCGAACCTGATGCGCAGCCCTGACCCCTTGGGGGCCACGCGGGGCTCCACTCACATTTCTCTTGCACCGTGTGCAGGTTCCCCGCCTCAACCGTAACGCCCCGTTAACCCTATCAGCCTTAGGGTCGTCGGGGCTCCGAATGGACGGTGGCCGGGTTTGTCGTGATGTCGTTTGCACAGAAGAAAACTACCGTCGTCCCCGTAGCCGAGGAGCGGCGGCGCTTCCAGCGCGTCAAGGTGCACCTGCTCGGCCGCTACATGCTGCCCGACCGGCGCGAGTTTCCCTGCCAGATTATCAACATGTCGCCGGGCGGCCTCGCCTTGCTGGCGCCGGGCATCGGCAATGTCGGTGACCGCGTGATCGCCTATCTCGACCATATCGGCCGGGTCGAAGGACGCATCACCCGCATCATCGACAACGGCTTTGCGATGACGATCGGCGCCACCGCGCGCAAGCGCGACAAGCTCGCCGCGCAGCTGACCTGGCTCGCCAACCGCGACATCCTCAATCTGCCGGAGGATCGCCGCCACGACCGTATCGTGCCGCGCAACCCGATCGCGCTGCTGACCCAGGAAGACGGCACGCGGATGACCTGCCGCATCATCGACCTTTCCTTGTCCGGTGCTGCGATTGCCGCCGAGAACCGCCCGCCGCTGAAATCGCTCGTGATGCTCGGGCGGGTGCAGTCCCGCGTGGTGCGAAATCTCGAGGAAGGCTTCGCGCTCGAGTTCGTCCACGAGCAATCGGCGGAAACGCTCGAAGAGAGCGTTACCGCGAGGTAAAGCGAAAAAGCGCTCAAGACCCCTGTTTTTGGCCCGCGAAGGCGGCCACCGGTGCACCGGTGGCCGCCTTCGGCGCGTTTGGCCCGGTGAAAATCGGCGGTTAACGGCCGCAACGTTTGACGCAACAAATCGCGCTGGCGCAGCGCTTGCCGCGTTAATGCATAAAATTTGAATCAATTGCAGTTGTTTCAAATTTTACGCGAATTCGATTCAAGTACAGTTCGAATTCGCCGCAGATTTTACCAGTATTCGCGTCAAATCTACTTTGCGTACTTAGCGGCGGCGCAAAAGCTTTGTGCGAAACGTGGTCCCAACAAGAAGAACGGGGGCCACGATGTTTGGGTTCAGGGGACAGGGGAAAGGTTTGGCGGTTGCCGCCATTCTGTTTGCGACGTGCGTGTCGGCCAAGGCCGGCGACGTGGTCTACGCCAGCCTGGGTGACGTTGCGCGTTCGCCGATCGGCTGGGTCGAATTCTGTGCCGACAATCCGGGCGAATGCCGCGGCGGCGCGACGCAACCACGCGACATCGTGTTGTCGCAGACCGCTTGGCGGGACCTCGTACGGGTCAACAAGTGGGTCAACGAATCCATCAAGCCGATGACCGACATGGATCATTGGGGCGTGATCGAGAAATGGTCGTTGCCATCAGACGGTTACGGCGACTGCGAGGACTACGTGCTCCTGAAGCGCAAGATGCTGATGGACGCCGGCTGGCCCCGCGAGGCGCTGTTGATCACGGTGGTCCGCGACAAGAAGGGCGAAGGCCACGCGGTGCTGACGGTGAAGACCGACAAGGGCGAGTTCGTGCTCGATAACCAGAACGAGAGCATCGTCGCCTGGACCGACACCGGCTACCGCTTCGTCAAGCGGCAGTCGCAGGGCGATCCCAATGTGTGGGTCTCGCTCGGTGACAACCGCCCCGCAGTTGCAACCGCAAGCTCGCGCTGAGCAGACCTGAGGATTTTCGAGTTCGCGACCCGGTCACATCCCCACCCCTCCCCGTCCCAGACCGGTTCGCGCGCGGCCAGCCTTCCCCCAAAGGCTGGCCGCAACCTTTTTGAGCGGCGTCGATCGACGCCTAGAAGAACCGCTCGAGAAACGCCGCGGTCTCGTCCGAGATGCCGACGATCTTGTTGGTGGCCTGGCGATAGAATTTGAAATTCAGCTCGGTCTCGGGCCGGCCGTCGTCCCAATCCTTGAAGCGCTTGAGTTGATCGCGCCCGAGCGGCCGCGCTGCGGAGGCGGTGCGCCTGACCGTGATGCTGACGCGCGGCGTTTGCCTGATGATGCCGATCTTGGGCGGTGTCGCTTCGGCCGACGCGACGATCGCGCGGGCGATCAGGCCGCTGCCGCCCTCGTTCTCGCTCGCGAACACGAACACGACGTCGTCGGCCGCGATGTGCTTGCCGCCATACATGGTCTTCTGCGCGGTGAAGCTGAACACCATCGCCCGTGGATTTCGGATCTCGGTCTTGATCGCAAACGCCATCGCATTCCTTCACCGGCTCGCTTTGCCATTCGCGTCGGCGGCTTGACATCCTAGCATCGGCGATATTGAATTGAATTCAATTCAGCGAATGGACCCACGATGGACGCGACGAGCCTGGGGACACGGAAACGGCTGCTCTCGGCAGCGCAGGCCGAGCTCATCGAGGGCCGCGGGCACCTCGAGATGCAGGCCGTCGCAAGACGGGCGCAGGTCTCGGTCGGGCTCGCCTACCACCACTTCGGATCGAAGGCCGGCCTGATCGCCGCCGTGGTCGAAGGCTTCTATGAACAACTTGATGCGGCGGCATTCGGCGGGGCCAAGCTGTCCGCCACGGACTGGGCGGACCGGGAGAAGCAGCGGATCGGCGCCTATGTCGCCTTCCACTATGACCACCCGTTCGCGTCCCTCGTGATCGGACCGCTCAGCCGCGCGCCCGAGGTGCTCGATGTCGAGACCGCCTTCACCGGCCGACAGCTTGCAGCCGGTGCCCGCATGATCGAGGCGGCCCAGCGCGACGGGATCGTGTCCGGCGGCATCGACCCTCACCTCACCATCGCGCTGATGATCGGCGGCATCCGCCAGGCGCTGATCGGCGCGCTCATGAGCGAAAGACGGCCTGATCCGGCAAGGCTGACCGGCGACATCTGGGCCTTCATGGCCGCCGCGTTGGGCTTGCCTGCCAAACCCCTGTCCGCGCGGCCAAGAACCATGCGGCGCAGCCGCAGCTAAGCTTCACCTAGAACCCAAGCATCGATGGCCATCTTGTTCAATCCGCACGATTTTCACGCTCCGCAATCGTCCTACAGCAAGCCGGATCTGCTGCGCTCGAGCGAAGGCGGCTATTTCGGCCCGGGCAATGCGCAGCTGCCGGCACCGCCGATGCTGATGATGGACCGCATCACCGAGATCAGCCTGGACGGAGGCGCATTCGGCAAGGGCCATGTCGCCGGCGAACTCGAGATTGCGCCGGACCACTGGTTCTTCGCCTGTCACTTTGCCGCCGACCCCGTGATGCCCGGATGCCTCGGCCTCGACGCCATGTGGCAGATCATCGGCTTCTGGCTCGGCTGGTCGGGCTCGCCCGGCAAGGGCCGCGCGCTCGGGGTCGGCGAGGTCAAGTTCAGGGGGCACATCACGCCGGATGTCAGGCTGGTGCGCTATGAGGTCGACATACGCCAGGCCAGGCGCGGCCGGCTGGTGCTGGGCATCGCCGACGGCCGGGTGCTCGCCGATGGCGCTTGCGCCTATCTGGCAAAGGACATGAGGGTCGGCCTGATCGCGCCCAGAGGCTGAATTCGGGAGCTTGAATTCGCGTCGACCAGAGGCCGATCGGCGCCTCGAGCAGGCCGAGCAGCGCGGTCGAAGATTAACATGTGATACAAATTTCGCTGCTGCCGCAGTGGTCTACACACCCCCCGGTTTTGCCCGCGCCGAGGTTTGTGCTATTTCGAACCTTCCAATTGACGTCCGGTTGTTGGTCGCATGGTCGAACTTGCCCCCCGGAATTCACAAGCCAGCAGCCTGATTGGCGTGCAGCCGATCGCGATCGGCGCCGTGGTGCTGGTGCTTGTGCTGTTCGGGATCGGCTCGATCGCGCTGTGGCGCGCCTTCACCGGCAACGTGCCGGAGACCGACCGGATGGTCGCCGCGCGTCAGTTGCAGGCGCGGACCGCGCAGGTCTCCGAGGCCCTGGTGGAAAAGACCAAGGGGATGGAGGTGACCCAGCAGGAATCCATCGACCAGCTGCAGGAGGTACAGGACCAGCTGCAGACCATGCGCAAGCAGTTCGCCTTGCAGGCGGCCGATGCGAAGAGGCTCTCCGACCAGGTCGCCGCGCTGACTGAACAGGTCGAGGGTTTGCGCCAGTCACTGGCGAGCGCGCAGGCCAACGAACCGGCCGCCGAGCCCGCGCCGCGCAAGCGCTCAAAGGCCACCCGTAGCGCCAACCGGAAGCGCCACCGGTCGCGCGGTTGATGCCCTCGGAAGCCCACCCCACGCCAGGTGACCAGCCATAAAAATGCGCCAAATCCCCAGCAAGATCATCATCTAACGGGGCACTTTCGGGCTCGACGGCTGCCGGCAGCGGCCGATCATGAGTGCCCGTTACCGTGAATTAATCCGGACTTTGTGAACTGGTTCACATATCGGCCTTCGAATCCGAGTCATCTTCAAATGACCGGATGGCGTGAGCCGATTTCAATATCCGGGGCTGGCAAGGTCGTTGACGGTATACTACGTCGACGGCCTTGTTTTTTGGGCCCTTGAATCCCATTCGGGACCGCCCACCGAGAAAGCACCCTCGCCGCGCGAAAGATGCAGACCGGCTGAAGAAATACGGCGTGCTCAGCTGACGGCTCTGCGTGCGCAGCATCGCGGCGGCCAAGGCCGCGGCGAACGGCACCGCCGCCTATTTGGCGCGATCGCGCAAGACGCGACCACCTCGCAGTCGCAGCCGCGCAAGCTTCGGCTCGAGCTCGCGGAGCATGAAGATCAGTGCAACGGCAAGGCTCGCAACAACCACCATGAACAGCAATGTCAGGTCAGGAATGGTCAGCATCTCTGATGTCCTCTGGGCCCGGCTTCAATCGCAGCCGGGCCATTTGTTTTCGCGACGCGGTCACGCACGGACTGCTGCAAAGCGGTGCAAGCTGCATACCAGTGCGCGACCCAACGCGGCGGCCGGACATCGAAACGCCGGCCGCGCCGATCATTGCAAGACCATCAGCATGGCGACCGAATGGACCGGCCATGCTTGAGCGAATGGCTCAATTGCAAACCTGCACCGGCCGAACGCGCCAGCCATACGGTGTCATCACGCCGCGGCGCACGACGTAACAGCCGCCGTAACCGTAGCCGTAGCCATCATCATAGCCGTAGCCGGCGTCATAGCCGTAGCCGGCGTAGTATGGATTGCCGTAGTAGCCGTCATAGTAATCGTAGGCGCCATAGCCCAGCCCGAAGCCGACCGCTGCCGCCGCGAGCGGATAGCCCCAGCCGCGCCGATAGAAGCCGCCGTTCCAGCCGCCACCACGCCAGCCTCCGCCGTGCCAGCCGCGGCCGGCCCAACCGCCTCCGATCGCCGCCGACCGGAAGCCACCGCCGATCGCAGCCGACCGGAAGCCACCGCCCCCGCCCATGGCCCGGAATGCGGCGCCGCCGCCGTGGAAGCCGCCAAAACCGCCGCCGCCGCGGAAGCCGCCACCACCATGAAAGCCGCCGCCACCGAAGCCACCGCGTGCCGACGCAGCATCGACGGTGAACAGACCGACCGAGGCCGTCGCCAGCAAGGCAATCATCGTTTTACGCAACATCACCCGTTACTCCTTCTTTCAAAGGCTTTCTTCTTCAAGCCTCCTCCGCCGCGTCCTGCGCATGCTAGCCCAATCTAGGACCGCGGCTTCCACCGCGCGGCTATGTCGCGCTCACATCTGCGCGACCCGCGTTCATCGAAGGGCGGCCGTCAGAGGTTAACAGCCGCGGCAGATGCCTCGCGTACGGCGGTCGACTTTTTCGTTCTCGTCGGCGATGGCCTTGTCGACGCTCTCGGTCGTCGTTGCCGAGCCGGTGGTAACGCCTCTGCCGGTGTTGGGGCTGCCGGAGGATTGCGCGGTGCCGGCGCTGTTGGTCCCGGCCGGCGGTGACGTGGCTTGCGGCGATGTCGGGCTGGCTGACGAGGGGCTGCCGGTCCCCGCGCCGCTCCCGGTACCTTGGGCGACGGTAACCGCGGGCGCCAGCACAATCGCGATTGTCGCGAGCGCGGTGGTGACAGATAATTTGCGCATGGCAATTCTCCCTTGCGGACGTCAACGAGTCCGCAAAACGCCGGTTCCCGCAGGCGTTGGAGCAATACAGTTTGGGAGCAATGCAATTTGCGCAAGCTGATCGAGTTTGACGACGACACTTTCGACAAGTTGAAGCAGCTCGGGCGCGACCGGATGGCGACCTTGCAGGAGCTCGCCGACGAAGCTTTCGCCGACCTGCTCAAGAAGCACGGCATTCCGATCGACCTGAAGGATGCGCTGCGCAAGAGCGCAAGACTTCAGGAAACAACAAGACTTCAGGAAGCAACAAGACTTCAACAGGCAACGAGACCGCAAGACGCAGCGAAGCCTCGCCCCGCCGCACCGAACGCCGCGCGCAAGCGCGGCCGCAAGCGCTGAAGCTTCAGCCGATCTTCTTCAGTCCCGTTTTGTATTGCGGGCCCCTGATGGCGTAGGACTTCGCCGGCCGCGACAGCGCTTCGGCCTGCGCCGCGTCAAGCGTACGCACCACACGCGCGGGCGCACCGATGATCAGGGAATTTTCCGGAAACTCCTTGCCCTCGGTGATGACGGAGCCGGCACCGACCACGCTGCCGCGCCGGATCCGCGCGCCGTTCATCACGATCGATCCCATCCCGATCAGCACGCCGTCTTCCAGCGTGCAGCCGTGCACGATCGCATTGTGACCGATGGTGACGTTGTTGCCGATGCTGAGGGGAAAGCCGGGATCGACGTGCAGGGTGGAATTGTCCTGGACGTTGGAGCCCTCGCCGATCTCGATCCACTCATTGTCGCCGCGCAACACGGCGCCGAACCAGACGCTCGCGGCGGACTTGAGGCGGACCTTGCCGATCACAACGGCATTGTCGGCGATGAAGTAGCTGCCGTCGGCGGGAAGATCGGGCGCCTGCCCGTCGAGTTCGTAGATCGCCATTGAGGTCTCCCTGGAGCGTTTTCGAGCGAAGTGGACACCGGTTCGCGTGAAGAAAACGCGTCGAAACGAAAATCCAGAGCTTCGGTTTCTGATTCAATCAGAACCGAAGCTCTGATCGCAGGAGACCTTGGCACGACGGCCGACATGGTTTCAAGCAAGCGCGACCGTGATCGGCCGCGGATCATGATCGGATCAGGCCAGCACGCCCGCAGCGCGCAGCGTCATCATGAAGAAGGTGCCCGACATCAGGCTCCAGAAGCCGGAGATGACGGTTGCCATCATCACGAATTCAAAGCGACGGCGCTCGATGCGTGCCCCGCGCAGCGTGTTGCGCATGATGATGAACGGTGCGGCGAAGACGAGGAACGGGACCGCGGCGAAGGTCTTCGGCGCCACGCCCTCCTGCAGCAGGCCGAAACCGGCCGGGCGCTCCGCCATCGCCTGGTAACCGCTGGCCAGTGCGCCCGCGAGCGCGAAACCGATCAGGAGCGAGAACAGGGAATTCAAGGTATCGGGCGACATCGGAACTTCCGCTACGCAACAGGCCACCCGCCCTGCTTCGCAGAATTGGCAGCCGGCCGCCACATCATCCTTAAGGAAAGGTTAACCGGACCCGTCAGGCGCAGCGTTTGCGCATGGCCATTTGGTCCCGGATTCCATTGGAATCGTACGGAAACTCCCCGCCACGTGGCATATTCGGCAGATGATTCGGCCCCTCCCGACCTGATCTCTGCCCTGCTCATGACGCTTCTCTCGACCGCCCAGCATCTCGCCCGCGACACCCGCCGCAACCCGCGCGCGCATCTCGTTCCGATCATCGCCTCGGCGGTGATCGCGGCCGGCGCGGTTGCGCTCGTCGCCTATCTGCTGTGGCCGACCTACACGACCATCCCGCCGAGCGATCCGTCGCGGCTGCCGGTGAGCGTCGGCGGCGCGCTGTTCAACGTGCCGACCATGGCCGTGCGCATGAAGATCCAGCGCCACTCCGGGCCGCAGGAGCGCGTCGATTTGAGCTTCCTCTATCCGTCGCTGGAGGCGCCTGCCGCGCCGAAGCACTACAGCGCCGATACGGTCGAGGACAAGGTGCAGCCGATAGACAGGATCTTCGTGTCGATCGCGGCGCACCACGATTCACTCGCGCCGGACATGCGCCTGCGCACGATCTATCCGCGCTATCTCGACGAGCGCGCAAACACCGACGACGGCCTGACGGCGCGCGCGTTCCGCGACGGCACGCCCTATGGCGGCGAGGAGCTGTTCACGGCGAGCGAGCCGCAGCTGACCGCGCGCTGCACGCGCGATACCTCGACGCCCGGCATGTGCCTGAGTGAGCGGCGCATCGACGGCGCCGACCTGACCTTCCGCTTTCCGCGCAGCTGGCTTGCGCAGTGGCGCGACATCGCCACCACGATGAACCGTCTCTCCGCGCAGATGCACAGCGCGAGGGGATGACCACCTCCCCGTCACCGCGCGCCCCGGAGCATTCGATGGCGGCGCCGGTCGATCCGTATTGCCTTTGTCGGCTCGCTGGACTAAGAGTTGTGTAGGGGGAATACGGTCTCCCCTTGAGGCTTCGGTCCAAGACTGTGCAACGCTCGACTTGTCGAGGGCATGTGCACATGGGCGAAAGCAAGCCTCCAGTTCCTTCCAGCCAATTTGCCTTGCAGTCTGCATTTGCGTGGGCTTCGGAAGACGTCGATCCCTACCTCCGCATGGTCAGACGAACTCGTCGCCGGCCAACCGCAACATTGGTCCGGGTCAACTCAGCTTGGCCGCGACGACCGCGCCGATCAATCTCTGATCGCCGTCTGCTACCGGAACGGAACGAAAATCCGGGATGGAGTCCTCACTGCGCTACGCGCAAGGAGGATCGCGGGATTCGACCAACTTCCCCGTCCGGTCGAGCCTCCCGTTCAAGCGGCCGGGCTTTTCGAATGATCGACGCCTGGCAAGGTCGCATTTCACGACATCCGCACAGTGGAATTTTCGATCCGACGGGAGCCTAGAAATGCCTCATCCCCAACAACGCATGGCCATCGCCGCGGTTACGCTGCTTCTCCTGGGAGTGAATGACATGCCGAGCCACGCAATTGGATTTGAGAATACCCAGATCGGCGTTGCGCCGGCGGGCTGGACCGCCACCGTCACAGGGTCTGGCGATGCAAGATGGACGGTCGAAACCGATGCGACGGCGCCGTCGAAGTCGAAGGTGCTCAAACAATCCGGCCGAGCGACCTACCCGCTGCTGTTGAAGGACGACACCAACATCAAGGACGGCTTTGTCGAGGTCAAGTTCAAGGCTGTCGCGGGCTCGCAGGACCGCGCCGCCGGCATCGTTTGGCGAGCGAAGGACGCGAACAACTACTACGTGACCCGCGCCAATGCACTCGAGGACAATGTCGTGTTGTACAAGACAGTGAACGGCGTCCGAAGCCCGCTCGACATCGTCGGCCGAAAGGGAGGCTACGGAATCAACATCAAGGTGCCGTCCAACGACTGGCACACGCTGCGTGTCGACTTCAAAGCCTCGCACTTCATTGTATCTTTCAACGGCAAACAATTGTTCGAGGTGGAGGATTCCACATTTGGCGATGCCGGCAAGGTGGGGCTTTGGACCAAGGCCGACAGTGTGACGCTATTTGATCAAATCACCTACGGAGAAGCCAAATAGGTAAGCTGGCGTTCAGTGGGTAACCGCCCAATCAGCAAGCTCGGGGATTCGCACCCTCCCCATCAGATGGGACCATCCATCCAAGTGTGCGTCACCTCATTTTTGGGGAGCGACCGGTGGATGGAGCGAGTCTTGTTCTTTTTGTTATTGCCGCTTTTGCCGGCGGGTTCGTCAGCGGCTTTTCGGGATTTGCGATGGGGCTCGTCGTGTCGGGTGTGTGGCTGCACATCGTCACGCCGGTGCAAACCGCGGCACTGATCGCGGGTTACGGCCTGCTGACGCAGGGCTACGGCATCCTGAAATTGCGTCAGGCGTTCAACTGGCACGCGATCTGGCCGTTGTCAGTTGGCACAACGATCGGCATCCCGGCCGGTGTGGTGCTGCTCACCTATCTCAGCGCGGTCCATCTGCAATTCGGTGTCGGCGCATTGCTGGCACTCTACGCGATCTACAGCCTGACACGGCCGGCGTTCAGGCCGGTGAAGATCGGGGTCGCACCGGACATCGCGATCGGTCTCGTCAACGGATTGGTCGGCGGACTCACCGGGCTGGGTGGCGTTGTCTCGACCATCTCGTGCCAATGGCGCGGCTGGACGAAGGACGCGCAGCGCGCGGTGTTCCAGCCGGTCCTGTTCGCCGCCTTTGTGGTGATCTCGATTTCGATGGGCGTTACCGGCGCCTTCACGACGGAAACCGTCAAATTGTACGGGCTGGGTCTGCCATTCCTTCTCGCCGGCCTCTGGAGTGGCTTCACGCTGTACGGAAAGATCGATGACGAGATGTTCCGCACCGTGGTGTTGATACTATTGCTGCTCGCCGGCCTGTCGCTGATCGTGCCCGCATTGGCTTGACGCGGTACCTCACTCACGTTCTTGAAGCTGGCGACCGGTGCGGCCAGATCCGTCGATCCGCGCCGCGCACGCCAACAGGCTCCGGCGCTCACGCGACGGAGCCGGCCAGCAACGCTGCTGTTCCGCCTTACTCGGCCAGATCCTCTTCCAGGATCGCCATCTGGAACTGGAACGAGCGATCATCGTCCTCGTCGTCGACGAACAGCACGCCGATGAACTCCTCGCCGATATAGACCTCGGCCGAGTCATCCTTCTTGGGCCGCGGCACCACGCGGATCTTGGGATTGCTGAACACGCGTTTGAGATACGCGTCGAGCTTCCTGACTTCCTGAACGTCCACGGCCGTCTCCAATCGGGTCGATGATTTTCGGGGGAGTTTTAGGACGAGACGGCAAAGATCGCCAGAGCCTTTTCAGGCTTTGGCGACGTGATGTTGCGCACACGAATCTTGTTTGGTCGCGTTTTCGCCGCGATCAGAAAGCGAGTGAAATCAAAGCCCGATCGCGCCGAGCATCTGGTCCATGGTGCGAGACGGCTCGGCACAGCCGGCCTCGCCGACGATTTTCGCCGGCACGCCCGCGACCGTGACGTTGTGCGGCACGGGCTTGACCACGACCGAGCCGGCCGCGATGCGCGCGCAATGACCGATCTCGATATTGCCGAGGATCTTGGCGCCGGCACCGATCAGCACGCCGTGGCGGATCTTCGGATGGCGATCCTCGTTCTCCTTGCCGGTGCCGCCGAGCGTGACGCCATGCAGGATCGAGACATCGTCCTCGATGACCGCCGTCTCGCCGCAGACGAAACCGGTGGCATGATCGAGGAAGATGCCGCGGCCGATCCTGGCGGCCGGGTTGATGTCGGTCTGGAACACCGCCGAGGAGCGGCTCTGCAGGTAGAAGGCAAAATCCTTGCGGCCCTTCTGATAGAGCCAGTGCGCGAGACGATGGGTCTGCAGCGCGTGAAAGCCCTTGAAGTAGAGCAAGGGATCGATGAAGCGCGAGGTCGCGGGATCGCGGTCATAGACGGCGACGAGATCGGCGCGGAACGCGTTGCCGATATCGGGCTCGTCGCGCAGTGCCTCGCCGTAGGTCTGGCGGATCAAATCGCCCGACAGCGCGGCGTGATCGAGCCGCTCGGCAATGCGATGGACCACCGAATCTTCCAGCCGCTCATGATGCAGCACGGTCGCATAGATAAAGGATGCGAGCTCCGGCTCGCGCCGCAGGATGTCCTCCGCCTCGCCGCGGATTCGATCCCAGATCGGATCGAGCGCCGCGAGCTTGCTCCCCTGCGGATTGACCTGATGAACTGCCATAGCTGCTCTCGCAATTCGGTTGTTCTGATGTGCGTTATAGCACGATGGACCCAGCGCGTCCCGGGATGGCTCAGTACGGTAAACCCCAGCCGAACACCCCCGGGCCGGCGTCTAGGGGAATTGGTCGGGATTTTGCCGAAATCAAGCCGTGCTTCTGCAACTATTGGCGGATTTCGTCCCCAGTGTGGTTTTGGGCATGGTCGGCCCCAATAATAGGGGGAAACATCATCAATACCCAGAGTTTAGGTGCCCGCCTGACCGATGCGCGGTCGGTCTGGATCGCGACCATTGCCATCCCCCTCCTCCTGCTCGCCCCTGCCTTCTGGAACGGCTATCCACTGCTCCAATGGGATACCGGCGGCTATCTGGCGCGCTGGTATGAGGGCTACCTGGTGCCGAGCCGGTCCACGGTATTCGGCATCTACCTCCATGTCGGCGAGACATCGGATTTCTGGCTCAACCTCGGCATCCAGACCCTGGCGACGCTATGGATCCTGCAGCTGACGCTGCGCGTGCTCGGCCTCGCCCGGCCGGTCCGGCTGATCGCGATCAGCCTCGCGCTGATCGCAACCACCGCTTTGCCCTGGCTGGACAGCATGCTGCTGACCGACATCTTCGCCGGCCTTTCGGTGCTCGCGCTCTTCATCCTGATCCTGCACGGCGAACGGATCTCGACGCTGGAGAAGGCGGTGCTGTTCGCCTTCATCGCGTTTTCCGCCGCAACGCACAGCGCGACGCTGGCGGTGCTGCTCGGCCTGTGCTGCGTCGGCTGGATGCTGCGTCCGTGGCTCGGGCGGCGCATCCCGGTCGCGGGCCTCGTGCAAGGCAGCCTGACCACCGTCGCCGGCGCGGCGATGCTGCTGGCGGCGAACTTTGCGCTGTCCGGACAGCTGGCCTGGACGCCCGGCGGCTATGGCGTCGCCTTCGGCCGCATGCTGCAGGATGGCATCGTCGCGCAATATCTGCGCGATCATTGCGCGACGGAGAAGCTGAAGCTCTGCCCCTATCGCGACGAGTTGCCGCCGACCGCCGACGACTTCCTGTGGGGCCACAGCATGTTCAACACGCTCGGCCGCTTCAAGGGACTGAATGACGAGATGGGCTACATCGTGCTGCGCTCGCTGGCCAAATATCCGGAATGGCAGGCCAAGGCGGCGCTGACGGCAACCGCAGACCAGCTCATGCATGTCGCGACCGGAGAAGGCACCAATGGCTGGATCCCGCATACCTACGGCATCATCGAGCGCTACATTCCCAAACAGGTCGCGCCGATGCGCGCGGCGCGGCAGCAACGCTGGCACCTCGACTTCACCGCGATCAACCGCATCCACGTGCCGGTCGCGCTGGGCTCGATGCTCCTGGTCGTGATCCTGTTCGGCCGCGGCCTGTGGCAGCGGCGGCTCGACGATCTGACGCTGCTGGCGGGCACCGTCACGCTCGCCTTGCTCGGCAATGCCTTTGTCTGTGGCGTGATCTCGGGACCGCACGACCGCTACGGCGCGCGCATGGTGTGGGTCGCGACCTTCGTGGTGCTGATCGCGGCCGCGCGCGCCTTCGCCAGGGATGAAGCCGACGATCTATTTTCGCCGCGACAGGAAGTCGATGACCCCGGTCTTGTAGACCTTGTCGCCGACCGCCCGCATGTGATCGCGGTTCGGAATGTCGAGCACCTCCGACCCCGGAATGATCCGGCCGAGCGCTGACGCCGAGCCCGCGATCTCGTCCTTGCTGCCGACCGCGATCAAGAGCGGCACGCGGATGCCGGCCGCCTCCTCGCGCGTCATCAGGCGGCGCGAACCGCGCAGGCAGGCGGCGAGCGCGCGGCGGTCGGAGCGGGTCTGGTCGGCAAAGGCGCGGAAGGTACGGCCGACCGGGTCGGTGACGTCGTCGAGCGACGGCGCCTCCAGCGCCAGCGCGACCGCCTCGCCGGGGCCGCCGCCCTCGATCAGTCCGATGCCGATCCCGCCAAGGATCGCGGAGCGCACCCGATCGGGATTCTCTCGCGCCAGGATCGCCGCCATCCGCGAGCCCAGCGAATAGCCCATGATGTCGGCGCGCGTGATTCCGAGATGGTCCATCAGCGCGATCACGTCGCTGGCCATGGTCGCGATCTCGTACTGCGCCGCATCGTAGAGCTTGGCGGATTCGCCGTGGCCGCGATTGTCGAGCGCGATCACGCGACGGCCGGCCTTGACCAGATCCGACACCCAGGTCGGGTAGATCCAGTTGACGTTCTTGCTCGAGGCAAAGCCGTGCACCAGCACGATCGGTTCGCCCGCGCCTTCGTCGATATAGGCAATTTCAACATCGCCGTGATGGAAACTCGGCATCATCCATTCCGTTTCTTCTTGGGATTTGCGATTGGCGATCGACAGGCGACCGCAAGCCTAACCCTGGGCGGGCATACTCGCCAAGGTAGCCTGCGCGGCCATCTGCCGCTTCAGGCGCAGCGCCTTGCTTCGTCTGAGCCACCAGGCGGTGGCCCGTTCGGTGGTGGCCTTGATCGACGACAGGAAGCCGAACAGCGCCAGCAGCGCGCCGAACAGCCACATGGTGAGATTGAATGCGCCGGCCGCCAGCAACAGCGCGCCGCGGCCGAGCAGCTTCAGGATCGCGCGGGTCTGGCCGCCCTTCACCTCGGCGATCCGCGCCGCCCGCGCGATCTCCTTCGGGTTCTCGGCGACCTTCAGCGTATCCCGCGCGGCGCGAACCCCGGCCGCCTCGCCGATGCGCCCGACGTCCTTGGCGACGCGCACCAGCGCGCCCGCCTTCTCGGCGCGGAAGGCCGCGCGGATCGCGGTTGCGGTTTGCACCGGCCGCAGCACCGAGCCGGATGCGACCGCCTCGCGCAGCGCCGGCTGGTCGACGACCTCGCGGGTCGAACGCCCGGCCCATTCGATCATCCCCTCGCTCAGCCGTCCGGCCTTGCGCGTATCCTTGACCAGCGTCAGCCCGGCGCGCAGCGGCCCGGCGCCGCCGACCGACACATAGGTGGCCGCGGTCACGGCGAGCCCGGCGGCCGCGAGGCCGAGCACCAGTTGGTCGGTGTCTTCGCCCATCACGAGGTGCTTGCCCTCGCGCACGACGTCCCTGACATCGCCGAACACGAACAGGTCGCCGGCGACCGTGCCGGACAGGCTTGCGACATCGTCGGCATTGCCGGTCACGAGGCCGGTGGCGAAGCCTTTGGCGAAATGCATGGTGGATGATTGCTCGGCGCGCGCGTCATCGACGCGCTTGGTGAGATCATCACCAAGTGCGATGTTCTTCTCGCCGGCGAGTTCGACAAAGCTGGCCGCAAGGTCGGCATCGCTGGAGGCCAGCGCCGCCTCGATATTGTCGGAGATCAACGCCGGGTTGTTGCGCAGCACGGAATTGAGCCTGATGTCGGCGAGCGCAGCGGGATCGTCCCGCGCCGCCAGCACGGTGCCGGCGTCACGGGCGTGCGGCCAAATAGCCGCGCCCACGGCGGCACTTGCTGCCACGCCGACCACCGCCAAGCTGACGCGCACCCGATTCATCCCGCTAAAACCTCTAGTTTTATTCGCCTTGGAGATAGTGTGCCGTTTTTGCGACACAACGGCTCCGACCAAAGGAGGGCTTCTCTGGGACGACAAGATTGTGTCGAATTTGCATGAGCAAATGAGCCATCGGGGCTCTAGGAATCAACTGTTCCCGTCAGTATGGTGCGCGGCATTTCGCGATGCCGCATGCCGTTGATTGCGTCTGCCCATCGTTGCCATCAAGGTGAGAATATGTCCGACCACGTCGTCCCGCACTTCCATAACGATGCCGGTGTCTCGGTGATCGAAATCGGATCGCAGGAGTTCATGTGCGTCGGCGCCAACCCGCCGTTCGACCACCCGCACGTGTTCCTCGACCTCGGCAATGACAGCGAGATTATCTGCCCGTACTGCTCGACGCTTTATCGCTTCGCGGCCGACCTCGCGGCCGGCGAAGCGCGGCCGCCGGAATGCGTGCTGAGAGACAAGGTCGCCTGACCGCTCCGTGGCGCTGACGCGAACCGTCATCGTTGCAGGCGCCGGGATCGGAGGACTGACGGCGTCGCTGACACTGGCGGCACAGGGCTTTCGCGTCGTCGTGCTGGAGAAGGCCGAACGGCTCGAGGAAGCCGGCGCCGGCATCCAGCTCTCTCCCAATGCCAGCCGCATCCTGGTCGAGCTCGGGCTCAAGGAACCGCTTGCGCGGCGCGCGGTCACGCCTGAATCCGTCAACATCCTGAGCGCGCGGGCCGGTGGCGAAATCGCACGGATGCCGCTTGGCCAAGCCGCCGAGTTCCGCGCCGGCGCACCCTATTGGGTGATCCACCGCGCCGACCTGCAGGCCGCGCTGCAGGCGGCCGTCAACGACCATCCCGATATCGATCTGCGGCTCGGCTGCCAGTTCGAGGATGTGACCAAGCATGCGAGAGGCCTCACCGTCGTCCAACGCCGCGGCAATTCACGGCAGGAGGAATTGGCCGTCGCGCTGATCGGCGCCGACGGCATCTGGTCGTCGGTGCGCGGGCATTTGTTTCCGGATGTACGGCCGCAATTCTCCGGCCTGATCGCCTGGCGCGGCACGCTGGACGCCACCGCCCTGCCGCGTGAATACGCCGCACCGCGCGTGCAGCTCTGGATGGGACCGGACGCGCATCTCGTCGCCTATCCCATCTCGGCGGGACGCCAGATCAACGTGGTCGCGATCGTATCGGGCACCTGGAACCGGCCAGGCTGGAGCGAGCCCGGCGACATCAACGAGATCAAGGCTGCATTCGCCACCGCGCGCTGGCCGGCGACGGCGCGGATGCTGATCGGCGCGGTCGACGGCTGGCGCAAATGGGCGCTGTTCACCCTGCCCGACATCGGCCGCTGGAGCGAAGGCGCGGTGACGCTGCTCGGCGATGCCGCGCATGCGATGCTGCCGTTTGCCGCACAAGGCGCCGGCATGGCGATCGAGGACGCGGCCGTGCTCGCCAAGGCCTTGAGCGACAGCACCGGGGAAAACACCGCAGACATTCCCGCCGCGCTGAAGCGCTACGCACGGATGCGGCGCGGGCGCGTGCTGCAAGTGCAGCGCCTGGCGCGACAGCAGGGCCGCATCTATCATTTGGGCGGGCCGGCGGCGATCGCGCGCGATCTGGCGATCCGCGCCATCGGTCCGGAGCGCATGCTGGCGCGGCAGGACTGGATCTACGATTGGCGCGCCTGAGCTCGGCCAGTCACAACCGGCTCGTCCGGAAACGCCGGCCTAGTGGACGAGGCCCCGCGGTGCGCGCGGGCCCTTCGCCGCCGGCGTCGGAGCAGCGGGTGCCGCGACCGCAGGCGTGTCCGGCGGGCTTTCGTGGCACTTGCCTTTGCGCCAGGCCTCATCCGCCAGCTTCTGCTGGGAATGGATCGAGATCAGCTCGTTGCGATAGACCATCTCGGAGACGACAGTACCGCCGACGCCGGTCTCCGCCTTGGCCATCAATTTTTCCTGATCCGCCGCGCGGGTCTTGAGATTGCTGCGCTCGTTCTCGAGCTGCTTGCAATCATAGAGCTCATATTTGGCGGGATCGGCGAATGCCGACGGCACGGTGTCGCCGATCTGCGCGCAGCCGGACACGCCCGCGGCCGAGGCGAGCAGCGCAATGACGGCCGCCGCGCGCGACAACTTCAGGCGGCGTGGGAAACGAACAGACATTCAGCTTTCTTAACCGGACAGTGTTGAGATTGCCTAAAGCAGCCACCGGTGTCCGGATTGAGGCTCAATCGGGGCGGCGCGCTGCTTATCCCAATGCTCGGCCGCCGAGGCAAATGGAATTGCGGGCGGCCGCTTAAGCCTTTGAAAGCTCACCTGTTAGCACCGGATAATGACAATTCCACTCCGCGCCCAAACGCGCTAGAAATCGGCGCGCCTGGCGCAACGCGGACGTGGCGGAACTGGTAGACGCAAGGGACTTAAAATCCCTCGATGGCAACGTCGTGTGGGTTCGAGTCCCACCGCCCGCACCAGCCTTCGCATGCCGTGCACGGACCCACCAGGCGGGCCAGCATCGCGATGCTCGCCGCCTCGTGTTTTCCGGCTGTGGCGTGGTTCACACGCCGCGATCGCTGACCATCGTAGTCTTCCCGCATTGGAAATTCCGGCCGCTCATTTCGCGGCCGTCGCATTGTCAAATCAATTTGGTCGGAGATCGGCGATGGAGATTGCAAACTGCAATCGGATTGCAAACTGCAATCGGATTGCGAAGAGCAATCGGATTGCGACCGGTATCGGACCGACGCAGCTCACGAGCCTGTCGAGCCCGAGCAGCATGAGACCAGACCACGGCGATTAGCGGTCGCCGGTTCGGAACTCATGCACTGGGTATTCGTTGTCATGCCGCAATTGGAGCATGACGATGCCGAACGACGATCCATCCGCACAGCGCGCAACCGACAAATGCGATCAGCGCAAGGAGCGCCCCTCCCCGCCGCGCAGCGCGCCACCAGGCGGGCCACCGCTTAGCGACGGATTGGAGCAGCTTCGCGACAGCCACACCTGACAAGCGATAGCGCGAAAAGAAAATGGCCGGGACAAGTCCCGGCCATTTGTTTTGCGTCAAGCCGTCAAGCCGCAAGCTTACTCGGACTTGTCGATATTCCAGAAGATCGGCGTCGCCGGGCCGTCGAGCACGCCGGTGAGCGACTTCCGCCAGGCGCTCGGAATGGTGTACTGGCCGAGCGGAACGTAGATCACCTGATCGTAGGCCTCGGTCTGGATTTCGGTGGCGATCTTCTTCTTTTCCTCAGCCGAGCCAGCGCGCGCGAACTTGTCACGCAGCTCCTCGATCTTCGGGTCTTCGGCCCAACCGAACCAGCCGCCATTCTTGCCGCGACCGGTGATCGACGCGTTAACGATCGGGTCGGAGACGTCGGCCGCGACCCAGTTGGTGAAGAACATGTTCCAGCCGCCCTCCTTCGGCGGCTTCTGGCTGGCGCGGCGGGTCACCACGGTCTGCCAGTCGGTGGCCTGCAGGTCGACCTTGAAGCCGGCCTCGCGCAACTGCTGCGCAGCCACGACCGGCTGGGCCTTCAACGTCGTGACGTCGCCCGGCGCCATGATCACCACGGGGGTGCCGTCGTAGCCGGACGCGGCGAGCGCCTTCTTGGCTTCCGCCAGGCCGTTGCCCTTCACCAGCGTTTCGGCCCCGACGTCGGTCTCGAGCGGCGTGCCGCAGACGAAGAAGGCGCCGCAGATCTTCTGGTACTTGGCGTTGCCGACCAGCGCGTCGAGCACGTCCTTCTGGTTCATCGCCAGGAACGCAGCCCGGCGCACCTTCGGATTGTCGAACGGCGGATAGAGGAAGTTCATGCGTCCGAGGGTCTGGAAGCCGAACTTGTTCAGGACGTCGATCTTGAGATCCGGATTGGCTTCGAGCACCGGCAGCATGTCGAACGGAAGGTTCTCCATGAAATCGATATCGCCGGACTGCAACGCGTTCACCGCGGTCTGCGCATCGGCCATCGTGACCCACTCGACGCGGTCGACCTTGACGACCTTGCCGCCCGCGGTCCAGCTCGCCGGCTCCTTGCGCGGCACGTAGTCCTTGTTCTTCTCATAGACCGCCTTCACGCCCGGCTGGAATTCCGCCTGCACGAATTTGAACGGTCCGGAGCCGATCTGTTCCGGGATCGGCTTGTCCGGCGGCGTCTCGGCAAGACGCTTCGGCATCATGAACGGCACGCGCGACGACGGCTTGCCGATCGATTCCAGCACGAGGCCGTAGGGTTCCTTCAGCTTCAGCGTGATGGTCTTGGCGTCGGTCGCCTCCAGGCTCGCGACGAAGTCCATCAGCTTCTGGCCCATGCCGTCGACCTTGCCCCAACGCTGCAGCGAGGCGACGCAGTCTTCCGCGGTGACCGGCGCGCCGTCGTGCCACTTCAGGCCGTCGCGCAGCGTGAACGTATAGGTCAGCTTGTCGTCGGAAACCTTCCAGTCCGCCATCTGCGGCTGGATCTTGAAATTGGAATCCGTCGCCAGCAGCGTGTCATAGATCATGTAACCATGATCGCGGGTGATGTAGGCCGTGGTCATGATCGGATCGATGACGCGCAGATCCGAATGCATCACCGCGGTGATGGTCTTGCCCGCGGCCATCGCCTGCGGTGCGAATGACAATTCCTGCGGCGCGAACGACAGCGCGAGCGCCGTCAACGCGGCCGCTAGCGTGCGGTGTTTCCAACGCGAGATAGGGAACATGCAATCTCTCCTGACGTGTAACTGGTCAAAGCCGGCTTATTCGTTATGCACGCGGTTCGTTATTTAGGCGAACTAACATGCTGTATGGCTTGTGAAATCGAGACTTGCACCAAGCGCCAAGCGCGTCAATCGGTTTCAGGCCGCATCGGACGTACACAAACGAATGAGCCCGCACGCCAGATTTTGGCTTTACAAAATCGTCGGCTGAGATTTTCGTAACGCGCGCGCGATGCCGGCGCCGTCAGAACAACAAGAGAGAAAAACGATGAACCCAGCCAATCTCCCCTTTGATTCCGAAACGATGCTGCAGGGCCTGCGCAGCTGGGTGGAGTGCGAAAGCCCGACCTGGGACGCCGCCGCGGTCGAGCGCATGCTCGATCTCGCCGCCCGCGAGATGGCGATCATGGGTGCGACGATCGAGCGCATCGCCGGACGCCAGGGCTTTGCGGGCTGCGTCCGCGCCCGTTTCCCCCATCCGAAACAAGGCCAGCCCGGCATCCTGATCGCCGGCCATCTGGACACCGTGCACCCGGTCGGCACCATCGAGAAGCTGAAGTGGCGGCGCGAAGGCAACAAGTGCTTCGGGCCGGGCATCTTCGACATGAAGGGCGGCAACTACCTGTCGATCGAGGCGATCAGGCAATTGGCGCGCGCCTCCTTCACGACTCCGCTGCCGATCACCGTGCTGTTCACCCCCGACGAAGAGGTCGGCACGCCGTCGACGCGCGACATCATCGAGGCGGAAGCCGCGCGCAACAAATACGTGCTGGTGCCGGAGCCCGGCCGTCCGAACAACGGCGTCGTCACCGGCCGTTACGCGATCGCGCGCTTCAATCTGGAAGCCACCGGCAAGCCCAGCCATGCCGGCGCGACGCTGTCTTCCGGGCGTTCCGCGATCCGCGAGATGGCGCGGCAGATCATCGCCATCGACGGCATGACCACCGAGGACTGCACCTTCTCGGTCGGCATCGTGCATGGCGGCCAGTGGGTCAATTGCGTCGCGACGACCTGCACCGGCGAAGCCCTCAGCATGGCCAAGCGCCAGGCCGATCTCGACCGTGGCGTCGAGCGCATGCTAGCACTGTCGGGCACCGCCAACGACGTGACCTTCAAGGTGACGCGCGGCGTCACCCGCCCGGTGTGGGAGCCCGATGCGGGCACCATGGCGCTGTATGAAAAAGCAAAAGGCCTTGCGGCGGCGATGGGTCTCGATCTGCCGCACGGCAGCGCCGGCGGCGGCTCGGACGGCAATTTCACCGGCGCGATGGGCATCCCCACGCTCGACGGCCTCGGTGTTCGCGGCGCCGATGCGCATACGCTCAACGAGCATATCGAGGTCGACAGCCTCGCCGAGCGTGGTCGCCTGATGGCGGCATTGTTGGCGACGCTGGACTGACATCGATTGCACTGCACAACACGTTGGCACTGCCGGACCGAAATTTAGCCTTGTCCATTTTTAAGGCTTCGCCTACGGTCCGGCCGTCCAACGCGACGATGCGGGAGAGATCGAAGCGACAACATTCGTGTTGTTGCCTTCGGCGCCGACGGAGCAACCGCCCCGGAAACTCTCAGGCAAAAGGACTGTATCGTCAGGACGATCTGGAGAGAGACGAACATGGCCGCACATCAAGGGCCATGACGTCCACCGAAGGGGATAGTTCGCTTCTGGCTCCGGCCCGATGCGGATCAAGCTCTCAGGTACCGTGACAGATGGGGCGCCGGATGCCGGTTTCACCGGTGGTTCGGCGACTCTAACCCACGGGAGCCTGAAGACCATCAGCCACATATTGCGATCATCGGCGCCGGCATCACCGGCGTTACGACGGCCTATGCCCTGCTTGAACGCGGCTACAAGGTGACTGTCCTCGACAGGCATCGCTACGCCGGGATGGAAACCTCGTTCGCCAATGGCGGACAGCTTTCCGCCAGCAACGCCGAAGTCTGGAACAGTGCTGCGACCATCCTCAAGGGTCTGCGCTGGATGCTCAGAAGCGACGCGCCGCTGCTGATGAACCCGAAGCCGAGCTGGCACAAATATTCCTGGATCGGCGAGTTCGTCGGCGGCATCACGCGCTATCGCAGCAACACGATCGAGACCACGCGGCTCGCAATCGAAGCGCGCAAGCACCTGTTCTCGATCGCACAGCGCGAGAATATCGCCTTCGATCTCGAACGCCGCGGCATCCTGCACGTCTATCACGACAAGGCCGGGTTCGAGGCGGGCCTGCGGGTCAACACGCTGCTGCAGCAAGGCGGGCTCGACCGCCGGCCGGTGACCCCGGACGAAATCCGCGTCATCGAACCCGCGCTGCAGACAACCTGCTATGGCGGCTTCTTCACGCCGTCGGACGCGACCGGCGATATCCACAAATTCACGCGCGGGCTTGCCGACGCCTGCATCCGCCGTGGCGCGAGCTTTGTCCATGAAGCCGACGTCGACACGATCGCACGCGGCGATGACGGCTTCCGCATCGACTGGAACGAAGTTGCTTCAGATGATGCTGCGGTCGCGACGCGGCAGCAATTGCAAGCGGACGGGATCGTGATTTGCGCCGGCGTGGCGAGCCGCCACTTCGCCAGCCTGCTCAACGACCGCGTCAATGTCTATCCGGTGAAGGGCTATTCGATCACGGTGCAGCTCGATGCGCCGCAAAGCCGGAACGCGGCCCCAACCGTCAGCCTACTCGATGAAGCTGCGAAGATCGTCACCAGCCGGCTCGGCGCCGACCGCTTCCGCATCGCCGGCACCGCCGAGTTCAACGGCTTCAACCGCGACATTCGCGCCGACCGCATTCAACCGCTGGTGGATTGGGTGCGGCATCATTTCCCAAGGATCGATACGTCGAAAGTCGTGCCCTGGGCAGGCCTGCGCCCGATGATGCCGAACATGATGCCGGTGGTTCGCGCCGGACGGATTCCGGGCGTGTTCTACAACACGGGCCACGGTCATCTCGGCTGGACGCTGTCGGCGGCGACGGCGCAGATAGTAGCCCAGGCGATCGACGATTGGCGCGACCTCGACACGCCGCCGATGGCGCCGTCGTTCGGTGCCGGGCTCGACGTGTCCACTAACGCGCGCAAAGCTGAAATCAATCCACCTTCCAGTGGACTGCTTCGAACTTCACCGGAGGAATAATCGCGGCCAACAGGACTGATTAGCTGCACCGCAAAAACCGCAGCACCGATGGCATGGGACTTGCTCAAGTTCTACCGTGAGTCTGCTACCATCTGTGCTACGGTCTGGTGTGCAACGGTCCCGCTGGGGACTTCATCGACCACAACCCAACGGATCAAATTTGCTCGGATATCTGCTTCGCCGCATCCTCGCCGCCATTCCCGTGATGGGCGTGGTGGCTCTGTTCGTGTTCCTGTTGCTGCGGCTGACGCCGGGCGACCCGGCCGCCATCCTCGCCGGCGACAACGCGACGCCCGAACAACTCGAACGCATCCGGACCTCGCTCGGTCTGAACGAGCCGATCTACATCCAGTTCTATACCTGGGTCGCCAAGTTGCTGCACGGCGACCTCGGCGTGTCCCTGATCTCGAACAAGCCGATCCTCGAGATGATCGGCCCGCGTCTCGAGCCTTCGATCTCGGTCGCGCTGGCCACCATCATCCTCTCGATCCTGGTCGCGGTGCCGCTCGGCGTGATCGCGGCGTGGAAACACGGCACCTGGATCGACCGTTTCGTGATGGGACTGTCGGTGCTCGGCTTCTCGGTGCCGGTGTTCGTGATCGGCTATGTGCTGATCCAGATCTTTGCGATCGATCTGCGCTGGGTGCCGGTGCAGGGCTTCAAGAGCATCTCGGCCGGCTTCGGCCCGTTCTTTGAGCGCATCATCCTGCCGACCTGCACCCTCTCCTTCATCTACGTCGCCCTGATCGCGCGCATGACGCGGGCATCGATGCTCGACGTGCTCGGTGAGGATTACGTGCGCACGGCGCGGGCCAAGGGCATCGGCGAGACCGGCGTGCTGCTGCGCCATGCGCTGCGCAACGCGGCCGTGCCGGTCATCACGGTGATCGGTTCCGGCTTCGCGCTGTTGATCTCCGGGGTCGTCGTCACCGAAAGCGTGTTCAACCTGCCCGGCATCGGCCGCCTCACCGTCGATGCGGTGCTGGCGCGCGACTATCCGGTGATCCAGGCGATGATCCTGTTGACGTCGGGTATCTACGTCGCGGTCAATCTGTTGATCGACCTCGCCTACACCCTGCTCGATCCTCGTATCCGGTACTGAGCAATGGCGATCGAAACCCTTCCCGAATCCTCTATTCCCGTTACCCGGCCGTTCCGCGTCAAGTTCGGCTTCCTGACGTCGACGCCGATCATCGCGATTGCGACGATCTGCCTCGCCCTCATCATCCTGATGGCGATCTTCGCGCCGCTGCTTGCGCCGCACGATCCGCTGCTGCTGACGCCGTCGCAGCGGCTGAAGCCGTCGAGCGCGCAATATCTGCTCGGCACCGACGCCTATGGCCGCGACCTGTTGTCGCGCATCATCTACGGCGCACGGATCTCGCTGGTGATCGGGCTCGGCGCCGCCGTCTGCTCGATCGCCATCGGCCTTCTGATCGGCCTCGTCGCCGGCTTCTTCCGCTGGGTCGATGCGGTGCTGATGCGCGTGATGGACGGCTTGATGGCGATCCCCGCCATCCTGCTCGCGATCGCCGTGGTGTCGCTGTCGGGTGCCAGCATCTGGACCGTGATGGTCGCGATCACCATCCCCGAGATCCCGCGCGTGGCGCGGCTGGTACGCTCGGTGGTGCTGACCGCACGCGAGGAACCTTATGTCGAGGCCGCGATCTCGCTCGGCACCAGCCTGCCGAAGATCATGTGGCGGCATTTGATGCCGAACACCATCGCGCCGCTGATCGTGCAAGGCACCTATGTCTGCGCGTCAGCAATCCTGACCGAGGCGATCCTGTCGTTCCTCGGCGCCGGCATCTCGCCGGAAACGCCGACCTGGGGCAACATCATGGCCGAGGGCCGCGCCTATTTCCAGGTCAAGCCGTCGCTGATCTTCTGGCCGGGGCTGCTGCTCTCGATCGCCATTCTCAGCGTCAACCTGATCGGCGACGCCGCGCGTGACGCGCTCGATCCCCGCATGAAGCAGCGTGAGGGCAAGTGACGGCTTCAATGCCAATTGAAGCCGTCATCCCGGGGCGGTGCGAAGCACCGAACCCGGGATCTCGAGATTCCGGGTTCGATGCTTCGCATCGCCCCGGAATGACAGTGGACAAATTCCGTCGCCGCGCTCACCGCAGCCGCGCCAAGAGAACCTGACATGACCAACGTCGTCCTCGACATCAACAATCTCGTCGTCGGCCTCGGCCGCAAGGCGGATGCGCATCGCATCATCGACGACCTGTCGCTACAGGTCCGTGAAAGCGAGACGCTGTGCCTTGTCGGCGAAAGCGGCTCGGGCAAGTCGGTCACCTCGCTCACCGTGATGGGCCTGTTGCAGAAGGGCACGCTGGTGCCGTCCGGCGGCAGCGTCAAACTGGTCGGCGAGGAACTGCTTACCGCGAGCGACCGGCGGCTGCGGCAGCTGCGCGCCACGCGGATGGCGATGATCTTCCAGGAGCCGATGACCGCGCTCAATCCCGTCGTGCCGGTCGGCCGCCAGATCGACGAGGTGCTGCGCGCCCACACCGATCTCGACGCCCGCGCGCGGCGCCAGAAGATTTTGGCGATGATGGAGCATGTGCGGCTGCCGGACGTCGAGCGCATCTTCTCCTCCTACCCGCACCGCCTGTCGGGCGGTCAGCGCCAGCGCATCATGATCGCGATGGCATTGGTGCTGGAGCCGAAGCTCCTGATCGCCGATGAGCCGACCACCGCGCTCGACGTCACCACGCAGAAGCAGATCCTCACCTTGATCCGCGACCTGCAACGCGATCACGGCACCGCTGTTCTGTTCATCACCCACGACATGGGCGTGGTGGCCGAGATCGCCGACCGCGTCGCGGTGATGCGGCACGGCCGCCTGGTCGAAACCGGCCCGTTGCAGGACGTGCTGCGCAATCCGAAGATGGAGTACACCCGCAACCTGCTGTCCTCGGTGCCGAGCCTCGTGCCGCGCGCGCCGCGCCCGGAGACGACCGAGCCGGTGGTGCTGGAAGCCAACGAGCTCGGCAAGATCTACCGGGAGCGGTCGCTGTACGGCAAAGCCCGCGAGGTCGCCGCCGCCAGCAACGTTACCCTCACCTTGCGCAAGGGCCGCACGCTTGGCATCGTCGGCGAAAGCGGTTCCGGCAAGTCGACGGTCGCGCGCTGCATCGTCCGCCTGATCGATCCGACCTCGGGCGGGGTGCGCCTCGCCGGCCGCGAGATCTCCGACCTGTCGCGCCGGCTGTTGCAGCCGCATCGCCAGAAGATCCAGATCATCTTCCAGGATCCCTACCGTTCGCTCAATCCCCGCGTCACCGTCGGCGAGAGCATCGCGGAAGGCCCGGTCAATTACGGCATGCCGCGCAAGGATGCGCTGGCGCGGGCGCGCGAGCTGCTCGAGCTCGTCCATTTGCCGCCCGACGCGATCTCGCGCTATCCGCACCAGTTCTCCGGCGGCCAGCGCCAGCGCATCGCGATCGCGCGCGCGCTGGCGCTCGATCCCGACGTGCTCGTCGCGGATGAAGCGGTATCCGCACTCGACGTCTCGGTGCAGGCGCAGGTGCTGGATCTGCTTGACGAGATCCAGCGCCGGCTTGGCATCGCGCTGCTGTTCATCACGCATGATTTGCGCGTCGCCGCACAAATCTGCGACGACGTCGCCGTGATGCAGCATGGTCGCGTCGTGGAACAGGGACCGGCCGCCGAGGTGTTGACCAATCCGCAGCAGGCCTATACCCGCGCGCTGCTCGATGCGGCGCCCGGACGCGGCTGGGATTTTGCGAATTTCCGCCCGGTTTCGGAAGGCCTCGTGGCAACGGCCTAGCAATCCGTAGCCCGGATGCAGCGAAGCGAAAATCCGGGGGAATCTCAGTCGCCCAAAACACCCCGGATTGCGCTTCGCTGCATCCGGGCTACATGGGGCCCTCCGCGGACCGCGCTGAGGGCATGCAAATCCGGAAGTGCTCCACGGCTTGCGCTTGGCGCGACGACACGCTTAACGTCGCGCGCTAGAGCGTGGCCCTGAAGGTGGACACCGGTCTTCCCCGGAGATCACGCTCCAACCAACGCGATGAGATCATGACGCGCGTCGTCACGATCGCATCATGATCGAAGAAACGTATCGAGACCAACTTGATGACCCGCATTGCCGTTGGCGGCTTCCTGCACGAGACCAATACCTTCGCACCGACGAAGGCAACCTATGACGATTTCGTGCATGGCGGCGGCTGGCCGTCGATGACGCATGGCACCGACGTGCTCAAGGTCATGCGCAAGATCAATGTCGGCCTTGCCGGGTTTGTCGAGGCGGCGGAAGCCAATGGCTGGGAGCTGGCGCCGACGATCTTCGCCGCGGCGAGCCCGTCGGCCCATGTCAGCAAGGATGCGTACGAGCGGATCGTGACGGAAATGGTCGACGGCATCGCCGCGGCCGGACCGATCGACGCCGTCTATCTCGATCTGCACGGCGCCATGGTCACCGAGCATTATGACGACGGTGAAGGCGAAACGCTGGCCCGCGTGCGCAAAGCGATCGGCAACGACCTGCCGCTGGTGGCGAGCCTCGATCTGCATGCGAACGTTTCACCAAAGATGATCGGACATGCCGATGCGCTGATCGCCTACCGTACCTATCCGCATGTCGACATGGCCGAAACCGGCCGCGCCTGCGCCCGGCATCTGGCGCTGATGCTCAAGTCCAGGCAGCGCTTCGCCAAGGCATTCCGGCAATTGCCGTTCCTGATCCCGATCAGCTGGCAGTGCACCAACGACCAGCCCACAAAAGGCATCTATCAAAAGCTCGCCGCGCTCGAGAGCGACGCGGTGCCGACGCTGTCGTTTGCGCCGGGCTTCCCCGCGGCCGATTTCAGGGATTGCGGGCCGAGCGTGTTCGCCTATGGCCGGACCCAGGCCGAAGCGGATGCAGCCGCCGACAAGGTCGTCGCCCTGGTCGAGAGCCATGAGGATGATTTCGACGGCCGGATCTATTCGCCCGACGAAGGCGTGCGGCTGGCGATGGAACTGGCGAAATCGGCCAGCCGGCCGATCATCATCGCCGACACCCAGGACAATCCCGGCGCTGGCGGCGATTCCGACACCACCGGCATGCTGCGCGCGCTGGTGCGCAATAAGGCGAGTGCCGCAACCGGCGTGATCTATGATCCGCAGTCCGCGAAGGCCGCGCACACCGCCGGTGTCGGGGCATCAGTCACGCTCGAGCTCGGCGGCAAGTCCGGTATTCCCGGCGACGCCCCATACAAAGAAACTTTCGTCGTCGAACAGCTCTCGGACGGCAAATTCGTGGCTCCCGGTCCCTATTTCGGCGGCCGCGACATGGATATGGGCCCCTCGGCCTGCCTGCGGGTCGGCGACGTCCGCGTCGTGGTCGGCTCCTACAAGGCCCAGCTTGCCGACCAGGCGATGTACCGCTATGTCGGCATCGAGCCGACGGCACAGAAGATTTTGGTCAACAAGAGCTCGGTGCACTTCCGCGCCGATTTCGAGCCGATCGCCGAGAAACTGCTGATTTGCGCCGCCCCCGGCGCGATGCCCGCCGATACCGCTACGCTGCCGTGGAAACATTTGCGTCCCGGCATTCGTATCAAGCCGAACGGCCCTGCTTTCACACCCACCTCCCCATCACGCACAAACGGATAGAGATCATGCCGACCATCGAGCGCATCGACAGTTTTGCCGACGAACTCACCGCCATCAGACGGGATCTGCATGCGCATCCCGAGATCGGCTTCGAGGAGGTCCGCACCTCAGGCATCGTCGCCGACAAGCTGACGAGCTGGGGCATCGAGGTGCATCGCGGCCTCGGCGGCACCGGCGTGGTCGGCGTGCTCAAGGGCAAGGGCAACGGCACCAAGAAGATCGGCCTGCGCGCCGACATGGACGCGCTGCCGATGGAGGAGAACACCAATCTGAAGTGGCGTTCGACCATTCCCGGCCGCTTCCATGGCTGCGGCCATGACGGTCACACCACGATGCTGCTCGGCTCGGCGCGCTATCTCGCCGAGACCCGCAATTTCGACGGCACCGTGCATTTCATCTTCCAGCCGGCCGAGGAAGGCCTCGGCGGCGCGCGCGCCATGATCAAGGACGGCCTGTTCAAGCAGTTCCCCTGCGACGAGGTCTATGGCCTGCACAACGCACCCGACCTGAACCATGGCGAGATCGCGATCCTGCCGGGCCCGGCAATGGCCGCAGCCGACTTCTTCGACATCAGGATCCAGGGCTACGGCGCGCATGGCGCGATGCCGGAGCGCTCCAAGGACGCGGTCGTGATCGCAATGACGCTCGGACAGGCGTTGCAGTCGATCGTCAGCCGCAACGTCGATCCGCTGCAGGCTGCGGTGCTGTCGATCACGCAGATCCATTCCGGGTCGGCGTACAACGTCATTCCCGGCGAAGCCTGGATGTGCGGCACGGTGCGCTGCTTCTCCGACGAGATCCGTGAGCTGATCCGCAAGCGCATGCGCGAAATCGCTGCCGGCTTTGCCGTGGCCTATGGCGCCGAAATCTCGGTCGAGATCCGCGATGGCTTCAGCGTGCTGGTGAACCAGGAAGAGCAGTCCCGCGTGGTCGAGGAAGTCGCGCGCACCGTCGTCGACCCCGCCAAGGTGATTACGCGCTCGACGCCCAAGATGGGCAGCGAGGATTTCGCCGACATGATGCAGGCCATTCCCGGCGCGTATTTCTGGGTCGGCCATGACGGCTCCGTGCCCGTTCACAATCCCGGTTACGTTCTCGACGACAAGATCCTGCCGATCGGCGCCAGCATGTTCGCCCGCATCATCGAGAAACGCATGCCGGCAGGTGCGCATGCATAAGCCCAAAGGGGACGCCATCACGTCGCTGCACGATCTCTCCGCCGTCGACCTGCTCGCCGGCTATCGTGCCAAGCAGTTCTCGCCGTCCGAGGTGCTGGAGGAAATCATCTCCCAGGTCGCGACCTGGGAGCCGCACATCAAGGCGCTGTATCTGTACGACCCGGAAGGGGCGCGGAAGGTCGCCAAGACCTCGACCGAGCGCTGGCAGCAAGCCGAGCCGGCCGGCACGCTCGATGGCGTTCCCGCCACCATCAAGGACAATGTCGCGACCAAGGGGCAGCCGGTGCCGCTGGGCGCGG
Organism: Bradyrhizobium sp. UFLA06-06; assembly: GCF_054820065.1. Classification (NCBI taxonomy): domain Bacteria; kingdom Pseudomonadati; phylum Pseudomonadota; class Alphaproteobacteria; order Hyphomicrobiales; family Nitrobacteraceae; genus Bradyrhizobium; species Bradyrhizobium sp. UFLA06-06. Next base: position 135,808 of record NZ_JADFUD010000004.1, on the reverse strand, counting down.
CTAGCGTCACGCTGGCGCCCGCGGAGAAGGATGCACCGCCTGCGGCGCGGCTGCGCGAGGCCGGCTGCGTGATCTTCTCCAAGACCACGATGCCGGACTACGGCATGCTGTCGTCGGGCCTGTCGTCGTTCCATCCCCTGACCCGCAATCCCTGGGATGTCAGCAAGAACCCCGGCGGCTCGAGTGCCGGCGCGGGCGCGGCAGGTGCTGCCGGCTACGGTCCCTTGCATCTCGGCACCGATATCGGCGGATCGGTGCGGCTGCCGGCCAACTGGTGCGGCCTTGTCGCATTGAAGCCGAGCCTCGGCCGCGTGCCGATCGACCCGCCCTATGTCGGCCGCGTCGCCGGTCCGATGACCCGCACCGTCGACGACGCGGCGCTGATGATGAGCGTGCTGTCGCGTCCCGACCGCCGCGACGGCATGAGCCTGCCGGCGCTCGAGGTGAACTGGAAGGCACTGGAGAAGTCGCCGCGCAAGCTGCGCATCGGGCTGATGCTTGACGCCGGCTCCGGCCAGAAGGTCGAGAAGGAGGTTCGCGAGGTCGTCGTGAAGGCGGCGAAGGCGTTCGAATCCGCCGGCGCCGTCATCACCGAGATCGACGGCATCCTGACGCCCGAGATGCTCGAAGGGCTCGACAATTTCTGGCGCGCCCGGACCTGGGACGAACTGTCGAAACTGTCGCAGGCCGACCGCGGCAAGACCCTGCCCTACATCCTCAACTGGGCAGAGGCCGGCGCAAAGCTCTCCGGGGTCGATGTGGTGCGCGGCTTCAACCAGACGATGGCGATCCGCGCGGCCGCCGCGAAATTGTTCTGCGAGGTCGACTACGTGATCTCGCCGGTGTCGCCGGTGGTGAACTTCCCGGCCGAGTTCGCAGCGCCGCTCAACGACCCGGCAAAGCCGTTCGAGCACATCTGCTTTACCGTACCGTGGAATATGTCGGAGAACCCCGCGCTGTCGATCAACGGCGGCTACGACAAGAAGGGCTTTCCGATCGGCGTCCAGATCATCGGCCGCCGCTTCGACGACATCGGCGTGCTCGGCATGGGCAAGGCGTTCGAAGGCCTGCGCGACCCGCAGAAGCCGTGGCCGACGCCGCCGAAGAAGTAAAGCAGCGCCTCAACGCAAGTCGGGATGCGCGGAGCCAGGCCCGCGCATCCCTGTTCTTCACAAGGGATGATTGCCGGGTTAACTGGATGGAGACGCGCGCCAGCGCCGTTCATTCAAGAAAACCGAGAGGAAATCATCCCCATGGCGTATGAGACGATCAAGTACGAGGTCGCCGAGCAGATCCTGACCATCACGCTGAACCGGCCCGACAAGCTCAACGCCTTCAACGCCACGATGCAGCAGGAGCTGATCGACGCGTTCGACAAAGCAGACAAGGACGACGACGTCAGGGCCATCATCGTGACAGGTGCGGGCCGCGGTTTCTGCGCCGGCGCCGATCTTTCATCCGGCGCCAACACGTTCGACCGCGATGCGCGGCGCGGTCCGGTCAAGCGCAATGCCGACGGCAGCGTCGACTACAGCGATCCGCAGGTGCGCGACGGCGGCGGGCAAGTGACGCTGCGGATCTTCAAGTGCCTGAAGCCGGTGATCGCCGCTGTGAACGGCCCGGCGGTCGGCATCGGCGTCACCATGCAGCTTGCGATGGATATCCGCATCGCTTCCGACGCCGCGCGGTTCGGCTTCGTGTTCTCCCAGCGCGGCATCGTGCCGGAAGCCGCATCGAGCTGGTTCCTGCCGCGCATCGTCGGCATCTCGCAGGCGCTGGAATGGTGCTACTCCGGCCGCGTCTTCCCGGCGCAGGAAGCGCTCACCGGCCGACTCGTCAGCAAGGTGGTGCCGCCGGACGATCTGTTGCCCACCGCGCGTGCGCTCGCCAAGGAGTTCGCGGCCAAGACGGCGCCGGTGTCGGTGGCGCTGATCCGCCAGATGATGTGGCGCATGCTGGGCGCCGACGATCCGATGGAGGCGCACAAGGTCGACAGTCGCGGCATCTATGCCCGCGGCCGCTCCGATGACGTCAAGGAAGGCGTGGTGTCATTCCTGGAAAAGCGCCCCGCGCAGTTCAAGAACAAGGTTTCGTCGGACATGCCCGATTATTTCCCGTGGTGGCAAGAGCGCGACTATAAGTGAGCGAACGGCGTCAAGCGGCGTCCACGCTTGCCGGCGTCGTCCTGTTGCACGGCATCAGCAGGACGGCGCGCTCGTTTCGCAAGATGGAGCTGGCGCTGAGGGCTGCCGGCTTTGCCACCCTCAATCTCGACTATGACAGCCGGCGCAAGCCACTCGACGCGCTGGCCGAGGACATCCATCCTTCGCTCGATCAATTCGCGCGCAGCCTCGACGGCACCGTGCATTTCGCCTGCCATTCCATGGGCGGGCTTCTGGCACGCGTCTATCTGGCAAGGCATCGCCCGGCGCGGCTCGGCCGCGTCGTGATGCTGGGCACACCGAACGGCGGCAGCGAGATCGCCGACCGGCTGAAGAACCTCGCGGCTTATCGCGCCTATTTCGGTCCGGCCGGCCAGCAGCTCGTCACCCGCCGCGATGCCGCGACCAGCGCGTTGCTGCCGCCGATCGACTATTCCGCCGGCATCATTGCCGGCAACCGCTCGGTCTATCCGATCACATCCATCGGCCTGCCGCGGCCGCATGACGGACGGGTGTCGGTCGCCAACACCCGGCTCGACGGCATGGCCGATCACATCGTGATCCGCACCTCGCATCCCTGGCTGGTGCGCAACGCCGAAGCGATCGCGCAGACCATCGCGTTCTTGCAAGAGGGGAAATTCAGCACAAATCGTCGGGTGGACTAAGGGCGCGGACTGATTGGCGCGCAGCCAGACCCGGTCGCGAATGACCCGACGCGGAGACGTCGGAGTGCCCTGCTTCGCTCAGTCGGCGTCGGCGTTACCCATCCTGTGCAGCTTGAGCATGGCATAGACCGCATTGTTGGCCGGTGTAGGAATGCCGAGCGGGCGGGCGAACTCCACCACCTTTCCGGCGAGCCAGTCGAGTTCGAGCCGGTTGCCGCGTTCGAGATCGTGCAGCATGGAAGCCTTGAAGGTGGGCGGCGAGGCTTCTGCGAATTTCATTCTGTCCTCGGCGAAATTCTCCGGAATCGGAACGCCCTTGGCACGGCCGACCGCTACCACCTCGCTCATCAGACTGTAGAAGAACGCCCGCGTATCCGGGTCGGCCAAGATCGGCCCCAGCGGCTGGCGAGTCGTTGCGGTGGCGCCTGATAGTCCGACGAGGAATACGAATTTCTGCCAGCGCTCCCGGTCGATCCCGTCGGACACCGAGATGTCGATTCCGGCCGCATGAGCGGCGTCGGCAAAGGCTTTGAGGCCCTCATCGGGCTTGCCGTCGGTTCGGCCGCAGACCATGCGCGCGAACTGGCTCGTGTGGGTGACGACGCCAGGCGCGGACAGCACCGTAGCAATATAGGCACTTCCGGCGACCACGTTGTCGGCGCCGAGAATCGGGGCGATCCTCTCCGCGCTATCGACCCCGTTCTGCAACGGGATCACCCGGGTGCGGGGCCCGACCAGGGGGAGAGACGACCTGGCTGCCGTCTCGCTGTCCCAAAGCTTGACCGCGAACAGAACGATATCGACCGGGCCGACCGTGGCAGGGTCATCGGTCGCGTTGGGCTCAGGCAAATGAAGATTGCCAAGCACACTCTCGACCTTGAGACCGTTTTTCCTGATCGCCTCGAGGTTGGAGCCGCGTGCGATAAAGAACACGTCGTGCCCTGCCGCAGCCATACGTGCTCCGAAATAACCGCCGAGGGCACCGGCCGCCATCACAGCGATACGCATGTCATCCTCCACCCTGCCACGACACTCAGCCGGCAGAGAGTATCACGCGGCGGACCCGGGTTCGATTCCTTGAACGTCAGGCCCATCGCGTCATTTGGCTGCACTGCAGAATTTGAGCGCTATCGGTGCACGGCGGACGCTGGCAAGCCGCCTGCCCGACAGCTCTGTGGTTTCACGGCCTCGTCAGCAGCGCCACACGCCCGATCGCCTTGCGCTCGATCAACAGCCGCATCGCCTTCGCATAGTCTTCCAGCGGCAGCCGGTGCGAGATATTCGGCCGCACCCGGCCGCCTTCGGCCCATTCGCTCAGCGCCTTGAACCTGACCTCGCCGAGCGCGGGATCCTTGCGCACCGCCTCGCCGGCGCGAACGCCGAGCACGCTCGCCCCCTTGATCATCAACAGATTGGTGCGGGCAAGACCGATGCCGCCGGTGAAGCCGACGACGAGAATCCGCGCGCCCCAGTTGATGCAGCGCATCGAGTTCTCGAACACCTCGCCACCGACAGGATCGAACACGACATCGGCGCCGCGGCCGTCGGTGAGGCGCTTGACCGCATCGCGGAACGGCTCGCGCGCATAGAGCACGAGATGATCCGCGCCGCGCGCCTTGGCGATCGCAAGCTTCTCCTCGCTCGAGGCCGCGGCGATCACGGTGGCGCCGAGCAGCTTGCCGATCTCGACCGCGGCAAGCCCGACACCGCCGCCGGCGCCGTGCACCAGCAGCACCTCGCCCGGCTTGATCTGTCCGCGATCGATCAGCGCGTGATACGCGGTGCCGTGCGCGGCCAGGAAGGTTGCGCCTTCCGCGTAGTCGAAAGTCGACGGCACCGGCACGAGCTGCGACGGCGTTGCAACCGTCTCGTCGCAATAGGCGCCGAAGCGCATCTTGACGATCACCTTGTCGCCGACGGCAACACCGGATGCTCCATTGACCTCGACAACATCGCCGGCAGCTTCCGAGCCCGGCGTGAACGGCAGCGGCGGCTTGAGCTGGTACTCGCCGGCGGCCATCAGGATGTCCGGAAAGTTGATCCCGGCGGCCCGGATCGCAACCCGCACCTGGCCCGGCTGCAAAGGCACCGAGGCAAAGTTCTCGAGCTGTAGACGCTCGGGCGGCCCGAGCTCGCGGCAAACGACGGCTTTCGGCATCAGGCGGCTCGCGCCTTGAGACGTGCCAGCGCCTCGCGGATCAGCGGCAGGCGATCGTTGCCGAAATACATGTCGGTCTTGTCGAGATAGATCGTCGGCGAGCCGAAGCCGCCGCGCGCCATCACCTCCTCGGTGTTGGCCTTGAGTTGATCCTTGATCGCCTGGTCGCCGATGCCGGCAAGGAACTGCGCCGGATCGATCCCGAGCTTGCTGCAGATCTCGGTCAGCACCGCATCCTGCGAGATGTCCTTGTCGTCACCCCAATAGGCCTCGAACACTGCGCGTGCGAACGGCACCATCTTCTCGTTGCCAAGAAGGATGCAGCCGCGCATCGCCTTGACGCTGTTCACCGGGAACACGGTCGGCGGCATCTTGATCGCAAGGCCGGCCGAGCGCGCCCAGTCGGTGAGATCCTTCTTCATGTAGCGCGCCTTCAGCGGCACCGGCTTCTCGCGCTGGGCGTAGACCGACGGATTGACGGTGTTGAAGATGCCGCCGACCAGGATCGGTCGCCAGGTGATCGGCGCGTCGAACTCCTTCGCGATCGGCTGGATGTTGTGCCAGGCGAGATAGGTCCACGGGCTGGAGCAGTCGAAGAAGAATTCGATCATGGCGTTTCCCTTTGTCTTTTCCGCATTCATTCTCGTCATTCCGGGATGCGCCGCAAGGCGCAGAGCTCGCGACTGTGTCGCGCCACGGAATAACGGGCATCATTTCTTCTCGACCAGCTCCTTTGCACGCTGGCCGAACATGTTCTTGCGTGATTCCTCGTCAAACGGCTCCTTGACGAATTTTCCGATCGCAAGGCCCGCCTGCACCTGCGGCCGGGCGCGCACCGTCGCGTACCAGCGCTTGATGTTCGGGAAATCGTCGAGGGTGAAGCCCTGCGCCTTGTGGGTCATGGTCCAGGGGAAGCAGGCGATGTCGGCGATCGAATAGTCGTCGCCGGCGATATAGGCGCCGGTCCTGCCGAGCTGGCGGTCGAGCACGCCGTAGAGCCGCGCCGTCTCGTCGCGGTAGCGCTCGATCGCGTAGGGAATCTTCTCGGCCGCGTACAGCGCGAAATGGCCGTGCTGGCCGAGCATCGGCCCGAGGCCGCCCATCTGCCACATCACCCATTGGATGACGTTCGACCGCCCACGCAGCTCCCTGGACAGGAAACGGCCGGCCTTGTCGGCGAGATAGATCAGGATCGCACCGGTCTCGAACACCGAGAACGGCCCGCCGCCGTCGGCGGGCGCATGGTCGACGATGGCGGGGATCCGGTTGTTCGGGCTGATCGCCAGGAATTCGGGCCGAAACTGCTCGCCGGCGCGGATGTTCACCGGGATCACCTTGTAGGGCAGCCCCAGCTCCTCCAGCATGATCGAGATCTTCCAGCCGTTCGGCGTCGGCGCGTAGTACAGATCGATCATCGGCGTTCTATTCCCCGTCACAAAGACTTTTGTTGTTCTGTACCTCCACCTTAGGACATGGCACACAGGCGCTCAATCAGAACCAAACAGGAGGCACCCATGCTGTTTCCAACCACGATCGCAGGCTCGCTGCCGAAGCCGGAATGGCTGGCGGAGCCGAACATGCTGTGGGCACCCTGGAAGTCGGAGGGCGCCGAGCTCGCCCGCGCCAAGCGCGATGCCACGGTGCTCGCGGTCAAGCTGCAGGAGGATGCCGGCGTCGACATCGTCACCGAGGGCGAGCAGGCGCGCCAGCATTTCGTGCACGGCTTCCTCGAGCGGATCGAGGGCATCGATTTCGCCCACAAGGTCGAGATGGGCATCCGCAAGGACCGCTATAAGGCGATGGTGCCGCAGGTGGTCGCACCGCTTCAGCTCAAGGGGCGCGTCCACGAGAGCGAGGCCCGTGCGGCACGCGCGCACACCAGGAACCGGCTGAAATTCACCCTGCCCGGCCCGATGACGATCATCGATACCATCGCCGACAAATATTACGGCGACCGCGTAAAGATGGCCTTCGCTTTCGCCGAGCTTTTGAATCAGGAGGCGAAGGCGTTGCAGGCCGACGGCGTCGACATGATCCAGTTCGACGAGCCTGCGTTCAACGTCTACATGGACCAAGTGCGCGACTGGGGCATCAAGGCCCTGGAGCGCGCCGCCGAAGGCCTGACCTGCGCCACCGCCGTGCACATCTGCTACGGCTACGGCATCAAGGCCAACACCGACTGGAAGCAGACGCTTGGCGGCGAGTGGCGGCAATACGAGGAGACCTTCCCGGTCATCGACAAGAGCTCGATCCAGCAGGTCGCGATCGAATGCCGCAACTCGAAGGTGCCGATCGAGCTGCTGGCGGCGCTCCCCGGCAAGATCGTGCAGGCCGGCGTGATCGACGTCGCCAGCGACGAGATCGAGACCGCCGAGGACGTCGTCAAGGTGATCGAGGCGGTCGCCAAGCACGTGCCGAAGGGCAACATCATCGCGACCACCAATTGCGGCATGGCGCCGATGCGGCGGGACATCGCCGAAGCCAAGCTGATCGCGCTGGGCGCCGGTGCCAAGCTGGCGCGGCAGCGGCTGGCGTAAGGATGACGCCGGCAGATCAACCCAGAACGGCCATCGCGCTCGGATGCAACACCGGCCGGTAGCCGGCCTGGAAGGCGCGCACCGTTGATGGCGGCGTCAGCAGCATGGCCGGCTCGGGTACGTCGGCCCGGCTGTAACCGGCGAACGACCAGCGCAACGTGGCGCCGTCGGCGACGAGGTAGCTCTCCCCGCTCGCCTGCACCATCGTCCCGTCGGGCATGTCGCGCAATCGCACCGGCAGCGGATGCAGCCGCTTCTTGCCACGGTCGAGCCGCTCGGCGTGCAGCACTGCGTCCACCGCCTTGGCGCTGAGATCGCTCACGCCGTTGCCCTGCTCCCAGCAGCCGCGAAACCGCTTGGCATCGTCACGGCGGCAGTAGAAGCAGGGCCGGTGTCCGGCCGCGAACGCGGTGGCCTCATCGAGGAAGAACAGCTCGGTCCAGCTCTGACGGCTCATCACCTCGCGCCGCCGTCCCCTGAACTCGCAGACGCAGGTGAGCCAGGCCGGGCTCGACCAGCGTTTGTTCAGAAGCGTGCGCGTCGCGGGATCGTGGATGATGCCGCGATTGCCGGTGAAGGTGCCGCGATGGTCTGAGGCGACGATGTCGCCGGTGGGCGTGACGCGGTTTTGCAGGGGCATGGCAAATCCGACCGTTCGTCGCTGTCATTCCGGGGCGATGCGAAGCATCGAACCCGGAATCTCGAGATTCCGGGTTCGCGTCTTCGACGCGCCCCGGAATGACGACGACGTCACGCCGCCCCGTCGCGGAGCGGCGGCTGGAACGACAGCGCGGTATCCCAAGGGAAGAAGATCCAGGTGTCCTGCGACACCTCGGTGATGTAGGTGTCGACCAGCGGCCGGCCTTTCGGCTTGGCATAGACCGTTGCGAAATGCGCGTCCGGCAGAAGCTCGCGCACCAGCCTGCCGGTCTTGCCGGTATCGACGAGGTCGTCGACGATCAACAGTCCCTTGCCGGTGCCGCCGCCGAGCTTGGCGGTCTGCTCTGAAATGCCCTTGAGCACTTTCAGATCGCCCTGCTTGTCATGGTCATAGCTGGCGACGCAGACGGTATCGATCACTCGCAGGCCGAGCTCGCGCGCCACGATCGCCGCCGGCACCAGCCCGCCGCGGGTGATCGCGATCACCGCATGGAACGGGCCGACCTCGTTGAGCCGCCAGGTCAGCGCCCGGCAATCCCGGTGGAATTGATCCCACGAGACCGGAAACGGCCTGCCGGCCCGATCCTGTGCACTCGGTTCAGAATTTCTTTCAACCATATCGTCTCAACCCGCCGGCTTCTTCTGCGCGGCCTGCACTTGCTTCAGCATCTCCTTCACCGCGATCATCGCCGCGGCAAGCTTTTCCGGATCGCGCGAGCGGACCACGAGATTGGTGTTCGGCTTCTGGTTCTCGTCCTGGAACGGATAGCTGCCGATGATGGTGTCGGGATTGGCTTCCGCGATCGCCCGCAGCGGGCCGCCGATGTCGCCTTCCCGCGCGTCAGCGCGGACCGAATCCGACAGCATCCGCACGCCGGACTTCAGGGTCGGCGCCACGATATCCATCATCGCCTGCATGATGGTGGGGATGCCGGCCATCACGATGACATTGCCGAGCTTGAAGCCCGGCGCCAGGATCGTCGCGCTCTGGATCAGTTCGGCGCCGTCAGGCACCCGGGCCATCCTGAGCCGCGCCTCGTTGAGGTCCTGCTCGCTCCAGCGCTCCCTGAACCGCGCCACCACCTCGGGGTGATGGTGGATATCGACCCCGAACGCCTTCGCCACGCTGTCGGCGGTGATGTCGTCATGGGTCGGCCCGATGCCGCCGGTGGTGAACACGTAAGTGTACCTATGCCGCAGCGCATCAAGGGCGGAGACGATGTCGGCCTCGTCATCGGCGACGACGCGGACCTCCTTCAGGTCGATGCCGATGTTGGTCAGGTATTCGGCGATGAAGCCGATGTTCTTGTCCTTGGTCCGGCCGGACAGGATCTCGTCGCCGATCACCAATATCCCCGCCGTGACGATCTCGCTCATGGTCTCATTCCCTAACTTGATCCCCTGACATTGCCGATCCAATGCCTTGATGTCACGGGGTTTTGCCGCCGAATTAAGCAGACCTCAGCCGGTTTTTCGGGCAGGCCTTCCACTTCACCCATAGCAAATGCCGCAAGCCAATGCATATCGCGCTGGCCCGCCCCTTGCTACCATCCCATCAAGTCATGCACTGTGTCACATGGCTTGGGAGGGCAGTCGGGCTATATGGCAGTCGCGTTCGATGAGATGAATGGCCTCGGCGAGGATCTCCGCCCGGCCTACCAGGAGCTCTCCCGCTGGCTCAAAGAGACGCCACCGGATGCGCTCGAATATCGACGCCAGGAAGCGGAGCTGCTGTTCCGCCGGATCGGCATCACCTTCGCGGTCTATGGCGATGCCGAGGCCCAGGAGCGGCTGATCCCGTTCGACGTCATCCCCCGCATCATGTCGGCGACCGAGTGGACGCTGCTGGAGAAGGGCCTCAAGCAGCGCGTGCTCGCGCTCAACATGTTCTTGAAGGACATCTATCACGGCCGCGACATCCTGCGCGCCAACGTCATCCCCGAGGACCTGATCTTCCAGAACCCGGTGTTCCGTCCGGAGATGAACGGCCAGGACGTGCCGCACGACATCTACGTCCACATCGCCGGCATCGACATCATCCGCACCGATCCCGACAATTTCATCGTGCTGGAGGACAATGCACGCACGCCATCCGGCGTGTCCTACATGCTGGAAAACCGCGAGATCATGATGCGGCTGTTTCCGGACCTGTTCGCGCGGCACCGCGTCGCGCCCGTGGAGCGTTATCCGGACGAGCTGCTGTCGGCGCTGCGGTCGGTCGCGCCGCACAGCGCCTCCGCCGAGCCGACGGTCGCGCTGATGACGCCCGGCGTCTACAACTCGGCCTATTACGAGCACTCCTTCCTCGCCGACAAGCTCGGCATCGAGCTGGTCGAGGGGCGCGACCTCATCGTCAAGAACGACGAGGTGTTCATGCGCACCACCGAGGGGCTGAAGCGGGTCGACGTGATCTATCGCCGCGTCGACGACGATTTCCTCGATCCCCTCACCTTCCGTCCGGATTCCGCGCTCGGCGTCCCCGGACTGATGTCGGCCTACGCCGCCGGCAACATCACGCTCGCCAATGCGGTCGGCACCGGCATCGCCGACGACAAGGCGATCTATTCCTACATGCCTGACATCGTGAAGTTCTACCTCAGCGAAGAGCCGATCCTTAAGAACGTGCAGACCTGGCGCTGCCGCGAACCGCAGGACCTGTCCTACGTGCTCGACAACCTCGCCGACCTCGTCGTCAAGGAGGTGCACGGCTCGGGCGGCTACGGCATGCTGATCGGACCCGCCGCCACCAAGGCGACGATCGAGGCATTCCGCGACAAGCTCAAGCGCGAGCCCGAGGGCTTCATCGCCCAGCCGACGCTGGCGCTGTCGACCTGCCCGACCTGCACCGACAAGGGGCTGGCGCCGCGCCATGTCGACCTCCGCCCGTTCGTGCTGACCGGCTCTAGCCACACCACCATCGTGCCCGGCGGGCTGACCCGCGTCGCGCTGAAGGAAGGCTCGCTCGTCGTGAATTCCAGCCAGGGCGGCGGCACCAAGGACACCTGGATACTGAGTGAGTGATTTGAAGCCAAACGCGCTGCGCGAGCCCTCCCTCCCCCGGCAAGGGGGAGGGTCGGGGTGGGGGTCGGCCGCATACGCCGAATGGAGAGAAGACCCCCACCCGCCGCTGCGCGTCGACCTCCCCCTTTCAGGGGGAGGTGAAACACGTTTCGTCTTGTAGGGACTATCGCATGCTGTCGCGCACCGCCGAAAACCTGTTCTGGCTGGCCCGTTACGTCGAACGCGCCGAATATCTGGCGCGCACGATCGATGCGACGTTGCGCGTCACCGCGCTGCCCGCGGCCTATGTCGGCAAGACCAATGAGTGGGATTCCGCACTGCTCACCGCCGGCGTCGGCGCGAGCTTCTACGATCACTATGAGGAAGCCAACGAGCGGAACGTCATCGAATATCTCTCCTTCTCGTCGGAAAATCCCTCCTCGATCAAGAACTGCATCGAGGCGGCGCGGCTCAATTCGCGCTCGGTGCGCACCGCGCTGACGTCGGAGATGTGGGACACCATCAATTCGGCCTGGATCGAGCTGCAGGCGGTCTGGAACAAGGGTCCCGCCAACCGCGAGGAGCTGGCCAAATTCCTGCGCTTCGTGCAGGAGACCTCGCTGCGCTTTGACGGCTCGGCCTACCGCACCATGCTGCGCAACGACGCCTACTGGTTCTCGCGGCTCGGGGTCCATCTCGAGCGCGCCGACAACACAGCGCGGATTCTCGACGTGAAGTATCACATGCTGTTGCCCGAGGAGGAGCATGTCGGCGGCCCGCTGGACTACTACCAGTGGACCTCGATCCTGCGCTCGGTGTCGGCAACGACCGCCTATCACTGGGTCTACCGGGAAACCCTGAAGCCCTGGCTGATCGCCGATCTCCTGATCCTCAACGATACGCTGCCGCGCTCGCTTGCCAGCTGCTACAGCAACCTCGTGCGCAACCTCGACCAGATCGGCGTCGCCTATGGCCGCCAGGGCGCCTCGCAACGCCATGCCCGCGGCATCAGGAACCGGCTCGAGCACAGCAACATGGACGATATCTTCCAGCACGGTGTGCACGAATTCATCCAGGAATTCATCGCGGACAATTCGCGGCTGGGTGAGATCATCACCAAGCAGTACCTGATCTAACCGATACGGCCGAAAAACGCTCAAATTGTCGTCATGGCGGGGCCAAAAGCGCGAAGCGCGTCTTCGCATGGGTGTCCCGGCCATCGACGTCTTGCTTTCGCGGCCGATTAGGACGAAAGACGTCATGCCCCGAAAAACCGACTGAACTCCGGTTGAGCCATGCGCCTGCGGATAGCCCATACCACCACGTATCGCTACGAGCCGGCGGCCTCGGGCGTGATCCAGATTCTGCGGATGACGCCCGGCAGCCATGACGGCCAATATGTCGCGGACTGGCAGATCGACGTCTCGACCGATTCCCGGCTCGACACCCATGAGGACGCCTTCGGCAACGTCACCCATGTGCTGACGCATGGTTCGATCAGTGACCTCACGATCCATTGCGAAGGCCTGGTCGAGACCCACGACACCGGCGGCGTCCTGAAGGGCACCGACGAGCGGTTTCCGCCGAGCCTGTTCCTGCGCGCCACATCGCTGACCGACCTCAACCCGGCGATGACGGCCATCGTGCGCGAACTGCGCACCGAGGCCGGCGGCGACGTGCTCGGCTTCCTGCACGCGCTGATGGCGCAGATCTACGAGCACATGACCTTCGACGAGGATCCGACCAACAGCGCCACCTCGGCCGCCGAGGCGTTCGCGCTGAAACGCGGCGTCTGCCAGGACTACGCGCACATCCTGATCGCCTGCGCGCGCGCCGGCGGCGTTCCGGCGCGGTTCGTCTCCGGCCACTTCCTGCGCTCCGACGGCATGGTCAACCAGCAGGCCGGCCACGCCTGGGCCGAGGCCTTCGTGCCCGATCTCGGCTGGGTCGGCTTCGACGCCGCCAACGGCATCTGCACCACCGACGCCCATGCCCGCGTCGCGATCGGCCTCGACTATCTAGGCGCCGCCCCGGTCCGCGGCACCCGCTATGGCGGCGGCAACGAGACGCTGACGGTCGCGGTCAAGGTCGACCAGGCCGGCCGTCCCGGACAGTGGCAGAGCCAGACGCAATCGTAGGGCTGATCCCTCTCGGCGTCCGTCATTGCGAGCCAACGGGTCGCGCGAACGCGCGTCCGATGACAGGCTCCGCGAAGCAATCCAACTGACCGCTTGCGGAAGCATGGATTGCTTCGTCGCTTCAGCGCAAAATTGCTTTGCAATTTTGTCGCGAGCTCCTCGCATGACGGCAGGGGTGCTATGATCGCTGCTTCAAACCACAGCAGCGGGACAAGCCATGGCCACCGTAAAACTGCTTTCCGACGACGAACTCCCGGCGGAGGCACGCGCCGTCTTCGACGACATCCGCAAGACGCGGAACTCGGACTTCATCAACAATTTTTGGCGCGCGCTCGCGCATGATCCGAAGACCCTGCGGCGGACTTGGGAGAGCATCAAGGAGGTGATGGCACCGGGCGCGCTCGATCCGAAGGTCAAGGAGATGCTCTACGTCGCCGTCTCAGTGGCGCACGGCTGCAGCTATTGCATTCACTCGCACACCGCGAGCGCCCGCGCCAAGGGCATGACCGACGCAGAATATCAGGAAATGCTCGCGATCGTCGGCATGGCCGCCGAAACCAACCGGCTGGTCACGGCGCTCGGCGTGCCCGTCGACGAGGCCTTCCTCGTCGACGCACCGGCGGGACAGAGGCAGGAGCCGTGACGCTTGTCTCGCGCATGAGTGATGTCACGAAATGCGCTCAACGTCGGATTTGAGGACAACCAGGAAACGGGCCGCTTCGCCGCCCGTCACCACCCGATGATCGAAGGTCAGCGATAGCGGCAGCGTGCGTCGGACCGCAACCTGCCCCCGAAGCGCGACCACGCGCTCCGAAATCCGCCCGGCGCCGACGATCGCCGTCTGCGGCGGCACGATGATGAGATTGGCAAACCGGCCTCCGATCATGCCGAAGTTCGACAACGTGATCGTCGCACCGCGCAGCTCCTCCGGGGGTATCGCGCGCGCGATTGCGTCGGCTCGCAAACGGTCGAGTCCGGCCCGCAGATCCGATACGCTCCGCTCCGCGACATTGCGCAGCACGGGAACGATCAGGCCGCCGCCGGTGTCGACGGCGATGCCGAGATCGATGCGCTCGATCAGGCGCCGTTCTCCCGTACCGGAATGATACCAGGCATTGAGCGCGGGCTCTGCCTTGCAGGCGGCGGCGATCGCCCGCGCCAGGCGGATTGTTACGTCCTCGCCCCGCCGCCAGCCGTCGATGTCGGCTTCATCGGTGACCGTCGCGGGGACGACTTCCGCGTGCGCTGCCGTCATGCGTTGAGCCATCGCGCGGCGCAAGCCGCGCAGCGGCTCGGCGGGTCCGCCGTGAGACATCCGCTTCGCCGCCCTCTCGACATCGGCCCGCGTGATGGTGCCGCCGGGCCCGGTCGCCTCGACGAGATCGAGCGCGACGTCAAGCTTGCGCGCAAGGGCGCGCACTGCCGGAAACACTTGGGCTCCCTGCCCGCTGGGCGGCGAAGAAGTTGCTGGCGCCGGCCGTTGCTCGCCGGTGTCGAGTTCGCCCACAATCGTGCCGGTGTCCTGCCCGGCGTCCTCGGCGAACTCGACGAGCGGCGCGCCGACCTTCACGATATCGCCCTTGGCGCCGAACAGGCGCGCGATGCGTCCGCTCGACGGCGCCGGTATCTCGACCACCGCCTTGTCGGTCTCGACCGAAACGAGCGGCTGATCGGTCACGACGTGATCGCCCTCGTTGACGTACCAGGTGACGATCTCCGCTTCTTCAAGACCTTCACCAAGGTCCGGCAACGTGAACTGGCGCATGGCACGAGGTCCGTTGGTGTTCAGTTGTATTGGTGCGCCTTTCGGGCTGCGGTCACGATGCGTCCGACCGACGGCATGTAGCGTTGCTCGAGGCGGGCCATCGGGACGACCGTGTCGTAGCCGGTGACCCGGGTCACGGGTGCGAGCAGCGAGGATAGTCCGCGCTCGGCGATCATGGCTGCGATCTCCGCGCCAAATCCGCCGGTGTGCGCGGCCTCGTGCACGATGACGCAGCGCCCGGTCTTTGCGACCGACCTCAGCACGGTGTTTTCATCGTGGGGCTTGAGCGTGGCGAGGTCGATAACCTCGGCAGCTATGCTCTCGTCGGCGAGCGCGTCCGCCGCGGCCATCGTTTCCTTCAGCATCGCACCCCAGCTGATCAGCGTGACGTCGCGACCTTCCCTCTCGACAAAGGCGCGATCCAACGGCAAGGCTTCGCCGTTGTCCTCGACCTCGCCTTTCACGGCGCGGTACAACCGCGTCGGCTCCAGGAACACCACCGGATCTGGATCGCGGATCGCGGCGAGGAGAAGTCCATAGGCACGTTCCGGCGAGGAAGGCATTACGACACGCAAGCCCGGAATGTGGGCGAGCATCGCCTCGGTGCTTTCGGAATGATGCTCGGGTGCGCGAATGCCGGCACCATGCGGCGTGCGCAGAACCATCGGACAAGTGAGCCGTCCCTGGGTACGGTTGCGCAGCCGTGATGCGTGGTTCACCAGCTGATCGAGACAGGGATAGATAAATCCCATGAACTGGATTTCGCCGACCGGCTTCAATCCCTGCGCGGCCATGCCGACGCAGAGCCCGCTGATCAGGAGTTCGGCAAGCGGCGTATCAAGAACGCGCTCCGGACCGAAGCGCTCCTGCAAGCCGACGGTCGCGCGGAAGACGCCGCCATTGACGCCGACATCCTCGCCGAGCACGACCACATCGGGATCATCCGCCATGGCGCGGCCGAGAGCCAGATTGATGGCTTCGACCAACGTGACTTCAGGCATCGTCCTCTCCCGCGAGTTCGCGGCGCTGCTCGGCATACGCCTCGGGCAGCTCGGCATAGAGGTTATCGAACATGGTTTCGGCTCGGCGCGGCGGCGTCTTCAGATAGCGCTCCACCGCCGCTTCGATGCGCTCATGGCACTCGGCGGCAAGCTGCTCCTCGTCCGCCTTGGTCCACATCTTGCGGCCGACGAGATAGGACCTGAGGCGCGCGATCGGCTCTTCTTTCCAATGCGCCTGGACTTCTTCGGCCGAACGATAGCGCAGTGCATCATCTGACGTCGTGTGATCGCCGAGCCGGTAGGTGACCGCTTCGATGAAGTGAGGGCCCTTGCCATCGCGGGCAGCGGCAATGGCCTCCTCGGCGGCGGCACGCATCGCCACCACGTCACTTCCGTCCACCTGCTCGCCGCTGAACCCTGCGCCGATGGCCTTCTGCGCCAGCGTCTCGGACCCCGTCTGCAGCCGCAACGGCACCGATATGGCCCACTGATTGTTGGTGGCGACGAACACAAGCGGCAACTTGTGAACGCCGGCGAAATTCATGGCCTCGTAGACATCGCCTTTCGAGGTGGCGCCGTCGCCGAACATGCAGACGGCCACGCGCGGCTCCTTGCGCAACTTCAGGGCGTAGGCAACGCCGGCGGCATGCGGCGCCTGTGATCCGACGGGAACGCAGAACGGGAAATCGTGCACCGGACCGGAGAATTGATTGCCGCGTTCATCGCCGCCCCAGAACAGCAGGATCTCCTCCAGCGCGACGCCACGCCAGAGCAACGCGCCGTTGTCGCGATAGGAGGGCAACAGAACGTCATCCTCCCGCATCGCACTCGCGATCCCGACCGACACCGCCTCCTGGCCGAGCGAAATGGCATAGGTTCCCAGCCGACCGGTGCGCTGCAGTGCAACAGCCTTTCGGTCGAACAGACGCAGGAGCACCATCGACCGGTAAAGTTCGACCAGCAGCCTGGCATCGGTGGCGAAGGCAGGAAGCGGCCGCTCTATCGAGCCGTCGGGCGCGAGGTAATTGCGGCGGCGCACCTCAAAGCGCGCAATGACGGGGAGCTCTTCGTTTGCTCTTTTGCTGGCCACGCGCTCATTCCTGGAGCGGTTCTGCCTCCCACGTTCAGCTATTTGGTGTTCGGGACGCGACGATGCAATACCGTGCCAACATCGCTCTTGGCGCACGCGTCAGCGGCCGGGTCGCGAGGATCGATCGACAGGATCCGTGGAACGGCGCCGCGACTGCTGTATAAGAGAGCATGGCAAATGGTCAGGTTGTCCTCGTAACAACTGCGCCGCTGGACGGCGGCCCGCCTGTTCGCTCGGTCTTCTTCGTGGCTGAAGAAGACGCGGCAAAGGCCACGGCAATTATTGCGGACATGATGGCCCCGAATGAAACGATCGAAGCGTGGGGGCCGCTTCCCGAAGCAGCTGTCAAGGCGCTCGGGTTGAAACCCGGTGACTACACCCACACCTGACTTGCACCGGATAGCTGTCCGGCGCGTCTACGGCCGCATCCTTGCGCAGAGGGTGTGATCTTGACGCGGCGCCCTCGCTTGCGCGAGGCCACCGCGCTGCCGATCACAACGCGGGGAGCCCTCTTTCTCGAACAAGCGACGTGGCGTAATCTATGTCGAGCTGCCCTTAGACGGGACGAGCCGACGTCGCCGTTTGAAGGAACGGGCAGCGGTCAGGCCGTCGGCAGGCATCGCAGTCTGAAAGCAGCGCCTGCCTTATGGGGCGCTCCCTCAACTTCAACATGAAGCAGGTTGGCCTGCCGCGCGCGCGGCAGACAAGGGCAGTGCTTAACCCTTGGAGGACGACATGGCGACATTCATACTGAGGATCGACTGGACCGACCAGGGAATTCGTAATGTCAAGGAAGCTCCCAAACGCAGCCGAGCGGCGAAAGAACTCGCCAAGACGCTAGGTGTCGAAATCAAGGAGGTCTATCTCACCTCTGGCGAGCATGACATCCTTCTCCTCGCCGAAGCACCGCTCGGCGACAACATCACAAAACTCGCGCTTGCCCTCAGCTCTCTGGGAAACATACGGACTTGCACCTCACGGGCCTGGCCCGAGGCGGAGTGGACCAAGCTGATATCCGAGCTCCCGTAGCTACGTCGGATATCCCGATGGATCTCTACGCGGCCTGACTGACGGGCGCCGTCGCAAACGTGCCCCCGGCGATCGGCGCGGGAGTGCGCGCGTGCGCAGGACCAGCCACCGCTTTGGTCGTGTGAATAAATAAGGATACGAAGCGCGCGAGGGCGACGGCGGACGTCGTCGCCGGCGGGCCAGCATGCCCTATTTATCCAGCCAGACATCCTCGAAACGCAGATTGTTGTACTGGCTGTTGTCGTGCGGGTGGAAGTTCTTCACGTAAGGCTGCCAGCAATTGCCGGCCGATGAGTGCAGGATGACCGGCCGCGCCGCGTCGTCGACCAAGAGCCGCTCGATGTCGAACACGATCTTGCGGCGCTTGTCCTTGTCGACCTCGCGCGACTGCGCCGCCAGCAGCTTGTCGACCTCGGCATTGCAGTACTGGGTATAGTTGCGCTCGGAGTTGCAGGAATAGTTCTCGACCAGATTGCCGTCGGGATCGTCGACGCTGACGCCGGTGACATTGAGCCCGATCGTATAATCCTTGCGCTGCAACCGCGAGTACCAGCGCGGCGTATCCAGAATATCGAGCTCGGCTGTGATGTAGATCTTCTTGAGCTGGTCGGCGAGGATCACCGCCGGATCGCGATAGGTCGGCAGGTTGCGGGTCTGGATCTTGATCGAGAGCGGCTTGGCGTCACTGTAGCCGAGCTTCTGCATGATCGCCTGCGCCTCGGCGAGGTTCTTCTCGGTATCGGGCCCGTATCCCATCAGCGTCGACAGGATCTCCGGCGGCATGCCCCACTCGCCTTCGGGCTTCGCCTGCATCGCGCCGCCGAGCCGTCCGGCGCCTTCGAACAGGATGCTGTTGAAGGCCTTGCGATCCAGCGCCAGCGACATCGCCTTGCGGATCTCCGGATTGTCGAACGGCGGATTGACGCGGTTGACCAGAAGATTGATCTGCAGATTGGTCGAGGTCATCTCGCAGATCGCGTTCGGCGCCCGCGCCTTGACGTCCTTCATCAGGGGAATGCTGACGTCGGACGGAAAGGTGATGTCATAGTCGCCGGTCGCGAATGCCAGCATGCGGGTGGCGCGGCTGTCGATCGAGCGCACCGTGATCTCGTCGAGATACGGCCGGTCCTTCTTGAAATAATCGGGGTTACGGACGAGGCGAATTGAATCTCCGCGCCGGAACTCGACGAACTTGAAGGGCCCGGTGCCGACCGGTTTGGTGCGCATCACCTGCTGCGGCACGTGGCAGGGATAGACCACCGAGAAGGCGCTGGCGAGCAGCGCCAGCAGGCCGGGCTGCGGTTCGGTCAGCTCGAAGGTCGCCTCATCGTCGCCATTGATGCTGACATCCTTGAGCTTCGAGTACCAGACCTTGCGCGGGTTGCGCTTGAAGTCCTGGGTCTCGCTCTTGCCGATCAGCATCCGCCAGGTGCACTGCACGTCCTTGGCGGTGAACGGCTGGCCGTCATGCCACTTCACGCCGTGGCGCAGCTTGAAGGTAAGCTTTGTGTTGGTCTGGTCCCACGACCAGCTCTCGGCGAGATCGGGGACCACGGTGTCGATGCTTTCATGCACCTTCGCCGGATCGAACACCACGAGGTTGTTGAAGACCGCCGCGAACGGCATCACCGAGGCGATGGTGGATTCCTCGAGCAGCGAGGTCGAGGGCGGATTGTCGTTGTGATAGAGCCGCAGCGTGCCGCCCTTCTTCTGCGCCGATGCAGGGCTCGCGGCGAGCGCCGCGAAACCCAATGCCACGATGCACGCGGCCAGTTTGAACGACATTCCCGCCTCCCGAAATTTCTTGTTGTCGTCGGTTGCAGGCAGTCGAGCACAACACCCCGCCCCTCGCAACGACTCGGGGCCAAGATCATTGCCGGCTGCGCGCAACGCAGAGCGAGACCGGGATGCGCCCCCGCAACCTCGACGGCAGGAACAGGGCACCCGGCCATCGCTCGGTCGTCCCGCCCCTCTTTGACGGACCACGGCATCTCCCGTCACGGGGAATTGGGGTTGGATGCATCCGCGAAATTGGCTACTAGTTTCCGGCCGAGAAACTCGGACCGTCTGAGGACTTGAAATGACCTATTGCTGCGGAATTCTGGTGCGCGACGGGCTCGTCATGATCGCCGATACCCGCACCAATGCCGGCCTCGACAATGTCTCGACCTTCCGCAAGCTGCACATCTTCGAAAAGCCCGGCGAGCGCATCATGGCGATTGCCAGCGCCGGGAATCTCGCGATCAGCCAGTCGGTGCTGTCGACCCTGACCGAGGGCATGGAAAATCCGGACACCGGCGAGCTCGAGACGCTGATGAACGCCCCGACCATGTTCCAGGCGGCGCAGCGGATCGGCCGCGCCATCCGCGCGGTGCACGCCACCGAGGGCGATGCACTGCGCGCCGAGGACATCTCGTTCGACGTCTCGTTCCTGTTCGGCGGCCAGATCAAGGGCTCGCGGATGCGCCTGTTCATGGTCTACACCGCCGGCAACTTCATCGAATGCACCACCGACACGCCCTACCTGCAGATCGGCGAGCACAAATACGGCAAGCCGGTGCTCGACCGCGCCATGCATTACGACGTCGAGCTCTACGAGGCGCTCAAAACGGGGCTGATCTCGATGGATTCGACGATGCGCTCCAATCTCGGCGTCGGCCTGCCGATCGACGTGCTGGTGGTGCGCACCGACGCCTGCGAGGCCGATCTCAACCACCGCATCGAGGCCGGCGAGCCCTATTTCCACGACCTGCGCTCGCGCTGGTCGGCGGCGCTCCGCGCGGCGCACCAGAACATTCCACGCCCACCCTACAAGAACGAAACCGAAGCAAAAACCAAGTAAGAGGAAACTCGGATGACTGAGGCAACCAGCAAGATCGCACTCGTGACCGGCGCCGGCACCGGCGTCGGACGCGCCGCGTCGCTCGCTTTGATGGACAAGGGCTACACCGTGGTGCTCGCAGGGCGCCGCATGGAGATGCTGGAAGAGACCGCCAAGCTCGGCCCCGCCGGCAAGAGCCTGTGCGTGTCGGCCGACATGGCCAACCCCGCCGCGATCGCCGCGCTGTTCGACAAGGTGAAGGCGACCTATGGCCGGCTCGACGTGCTGTTCAACAACGCCGGCATGGGCGCGCCGCCGGTGAATTTCGAGGACCTGCCGCTCGAGCAGTGGCAGGCCGTGGTCAACACCAACCTGACCGCGCCGTTCCTGTGCACCCAGCACGCCTTCCGCATCATGAAGGACCAGAAGCCGCGCGGCGGCCGCATCATCAACAACGGCTCGATCTCGGCGCACGCGCCGCGGCCGTTCTCGGCCGCCTACACCTCGACCAAGCACGCCATCACCGGCCTCACCAAGGCCTCCAACCTCGACGGCCGCATGTATGACATCGCGGTCGGCCAGGTCGATATCGGCAATGCCGCGACGCCGATGACCGACCGCATGGTCAACGGCCCCGGCGTGCTGCAGCCGGACGGCACCACCAAGCACGAGCCGCGCATGGATGCGAAAGCGGTCGGCGACGCCGTCGCCTACATGGCCGGCCTGCCGCTCGACGCCAACGTGCTGTTCATGACTGTGATGGCGACCAAGATGCCCTTCGTGGGGCGGGGCTGATCTTCCCCTCTTGCTTGCGGCAGACTATCGCGACGCCCGGCCGGGCTTGTCCCGGTCCGGCCGTCGCCGGGCGCGCTGCCAAAATATTGAAAACAACCCCATGCAAAGTAGCCGGCAGCTAGCGGCGTTCGACACGGCAACTTGACACGTCGGGCAAATCAGCGATACTTTTCCATTATTCCGAAATTGCGCCAAGTATCCCTCGCCCGAGTCGGACGCCAAGGCGGTCCGCGACGCCGTTGCCTACACGGCCGGCCCGCAGCTCGACGCCAACTTGCTGTTGGGGCTAGCGCTCGGTCTGCTCCCTCGCCCCGCTCTTGCGGGGAGAGGGTTGGGGTGAGGGGCTCTCTCCGCGAGCAAGCCGCGCGTTGAGACCTGTACCCCCTCACCCGGATCGCATTCCGCTTCGCTGCATGCGATCCGACCTCTCCCCGCAGGCGGGGCGAGGTAAGAAGGCCCTACTCCAGCTTCTCGACATCCCGCAGCGTCGGGAACAGCTTCATCCAGAGCAGCGCGACCGCGACGGTGGCGACACCGCCGAGCACGGCCGACGGCACGGTGCCGAGCAGCGCCGCGGCGACACCGCTCTCGAACTGGCCGAGCTGGTTGGACGCATTGATGAACAGGAAATTCACCGCGCCGACGCGGCCGCGCATCTCGTCGGGGGTGGCGAGTTGCACCAGCGAGAAGCGGATCACGACGCTGATCGTGTCCGCAGCGCCGAGTACCGCCAGCGCCAGCGCCGACAGCCACATCCAGTGCGACAGCGCGAACACCACTGTCGCCACGCCGAACACGATCACCGCCTGGAACATCCGCATGCCGACGCGGCGGTTGATGGTGTGCCGCGCCAGCACCATCGTCATCAAGAGCGCACCGACCGCGGGCGCGGCGCGCAGGATGCCGAGGCCGAGCGGGCCGGCTTGCAGGATATCGCGCGCATAGATCGGCAGCAGCGCGGTGACGCCGCCGAACAGCACCGCGAACAAGTCGAGCGAGATGGTGCCGAGGATCGCCGGATTGCTGCGAACGAAGGTGACGCCGGCAAACAGATCGTCCGACGACCCGCCGTTCTTCACCGGCGCCTGCTGCAGCCGGCCGATGCCGCCGGTCAGGAGGGCGCCGAACAGCCAGAACACCATCATCACGGCATAGGGCGCGCTCGGCATCAGGGCATAGGCGAAGCCGCCGAGCGCGGGTCCGGTGATGGTCGCAACCTGCGCCGCGCCGCTCGATATCGCGGTCGCCCGCTGCAGCGAGCCTTGCGGTGCGATCAGCGGCAACAGCGCGGCGGTCGCCGGGCTCTCGAACGCGCCGGCGATCCCGAGCACGAAGGTCGCGACGAAGATCTGGATCTCGGAGATGGTGCCGGCAAAGGTGCTTCCGGCGAGAAACAACGCGGTCAGCGCCTCGGCGATCTGGCAAGCTTGCACGACGCGCTTGCGCTCGAAGCGGTCGGCGGCGTGGCCGGCGACAAACACCAAGAGCGCCGTCGGCAGAAACTGCACCAGTCCGACCATGCCGAGGTCGAATGCGCTGCCGGTCAGATCATAGATCTGCCAACCGATCGCCACCGCGCCGATCTGGCTGGAGAAGCGCGACAGGCTGCGCGACGACAAGAAGAACAGGAACGGTCGGTGGCCGAGCAGATCGCGGGCGCCGGCCGGCGTGGCGGAGGACATGGATGATTGCGTGGCCGAGCGCCTGCAACTTGTCAATGGCGACGAGCTGAACGCGCAACAGCATTGCGCTGCGCGAGGCCCCTGCCCATAATCCCGCGAGGGTTTTTGGGGGCGTGATGCTGCAGTTGCAATCGGCGTTCGGCGTGGTGGCGTTGCTCTTGATCGCCTGGGCGCTGAGCGAGAATCGCCTGAAGGTGTCGCTGCGCCAGGCGGCGATCGGGCTCGTCGTCACGATCGTCACGGCGCTGGTGCTGATCAAGGTGCCGCTGGTGACGCAGGCTTTCGGCGCGATCAATGACGCCGTCGGCACGATCGCGGCCGCGACGCGCGCCGGCACCGCCTTCGTATTCGGCTATGTCGGCGGCGGCCCGGCGCCATTCGATCCCAAAGCGCCGGGGTCGGACTTCATCCTCGCCTTTCAGGCGCTGCCGATCGTGCTGGTCATGAGCGTGCTGACGACGCTGTTGTTCTGTTGGCGCGTGCTGCCGCCTGTCGTGCGCGGCATGGCCTGGCTGCTCGAGCGCACACTCGGCGTCGGCGGCGCGGTCGGGCTCTCGACCGCAGCCAATATCTTTCTCGGCATGGTCGAAGCGCCGCTCTTCATCCGCCCCTATCTGGCGCAGCTCACCGGCAGCGAATTGTTTCTGGTGATGACCGGCGGTATGGCCGGGATCGCCGGCACCGTGCTGGTGCTGTACGCCACGCTGCTCGCGCCGCTGATCCCGGATGCGGCCGCGCATTTCGTCATCGCCTCGGTGCTCGGCGCGCCGGCCGCAATTTTGGTGAGCCTGATCATGGTGCCGGAAACCTCGGACAAGCGCACCGGCGGATCGCTCGACAATCCCGATATCCAGGTGTCGTCGACGATGGACGCCATCGTGAAGGGCACGGCAGCCGGGCTCGAGCTCTTGATGAACATCATCGCGATGCTGCTGGTGCTGGTCGCGCTGGTGTATCTGGCGAACGCGATCATCGGCCTGCTGCCGGAGATCGGCGGCGCGAAAATCTCGCTGCAGCGGCTGCTTGGTTACGTGATGGCGCCGGTGTGCTGGCTGATGGGCCTGCCCTGGCCGCAGGCGATCACGGCGGGAAGCCTGATGGGCACCAAGACCGTGCTGAACGAGCTGATCGCCTATGTCGACCTGTCGAAGCTCGGCCCCGACGCACTCGATCCGCGCTCGCGCCTGATCATGCTCTACGCGATGTGCGGCTTTGCCAACTTCGCGAGCCTCGGCATCATGATCGGCGGCCTCGGCATCATGGCGCCCGAGCGGCGCGACGAGATCAACGCGCTCGGACTGAAGTCGATCGTCTCAGGCACGCTGACGACCTGCCTGATGGGCGCGATCGTGGGGATGCTGACGCAGCCGTAGTCGCAGTAGCCCGGATGGAGCCAACGGGTCGCGCGAACGCGCGCCCGATGACAGGCTCCGCGCAATTCGGGGCGGTGCTGACGCGGTGAAGCTCCCTGTCAAGCGGATCATTGTTGGGCCGGCCGACGGCGCGGACGCACGTAGCCGCGCATTGAGCCGTCGCTTGCAATAACGCGATGACAGGGGATCGATGGGTCGTAATTCGTGCGCATTATGGCACCAACCGCGCGTGCAGCCTTCGGATTGCCGGCTTTAGCAGCGACAGCTTTGTACGTCATGGCCTTCCCCTTTGGGATCTTGCGCACGATGTCGCGGACCTTATCTGAAAAGGTTTTCATAGGCCGAGTGTAGCAGATTTCTCAGAGGGTTTTCGCCTTTTTACCTGCGGTTGGAACGAGCGCGTCGCGTTGGCACGGAAGATTCGACTGGACGTGCCGGTGTTCGTTTCGAAGTGCGCGCCGCCGTCTTAACATTGTGGGCAGCTATTGGCCCCTAGCGCCGTTTGCCGCGCAGTGCCGGCGTGAACGCAAACGGAGCATTGCGGACATCGACCGGCGGCTCCGCCCGATGCGATTCGAGGTGAATGACCCAACTCGGACATAGCGCGGTGTGCCCGCCGCGTCATTTCGCTGCGATGCGGAATTTGCGGCGACCCCAATGTCCAAGGAAGCGAGCTTCGACCTGTAGCTGAAGAACAATGCTCGCACAGCGGGGTTGATAACTGGGGCAAAGTCAAAAAGGAGGACTTGATGGCTGCTGATCGATCGACCGTTCACGGGTCCGATCTGGACATCGTGGCGGGGAACGGCCTCCTTCATCGCCGTATGTTTTTGACAGCGGGTACGGCGGCTGCGGCCGCCGTTGCCAGTTCCGCTCTGCCTAATCCAGCTGCCGCCGACGCGTTACCGGTTGAGCCCTGGATGAAGGTGCCGGGATCCGGATTCGTCGGCTACGGCCAGCCAGCGAAATACGAAGAAAAGGTCGCCAGAACTTGGAACACCGCGCCAGGCACGACCGGCACAGGTGCCGCCCGCACACCGCTCCATTTGCTCGACGGCATGATCACGCCCAATAGCGTGCATTTTGAACGTTCTCATAGCGGCATTCCCGACATTAACCCGGATACCCACCGGCTGTTAATCCACGGCCTAGTCAAGCGCCCGCTGACCTTCACGCTGGAAAGCCTAGAACGCTATCCGCGCGAGTCGCGCGTCTCATTTCTCGAATGTGGTGGTAACGGCCAATTGCTGTACCAGAAGGAGGCCGCCGCGGTTGGAGTCCAGGCGATTCACGGCCTTGTCTCCTGCGCCGAGTGGACGGGCGTAAGGCTCGCGATCCTGTTGCAGGAAGCAGGCGTCGATCCGAAGGCCAAATGGATTTTAGCCGAAGGTGCAGATGCTGCCGGCATGAGCCGCAGCATACCGTTGGCGAAAGCGATGGATGACGCATTGATTGCTCTCTACCAGAACGGTGAGCGCGTGAGGCCATCCAACGGCTATCCGATGCGACTCCTGCTGCCGGGATACGAAGGCAACATGAATGTGAAATGGCTCCGGCGCATCAAGCTGACCGAAGCGCCGACGATGACCAAGGATGAGACATCGAAGTACACGATCACCTTGCCCGACGGGAAATCCCTACAGTTTGTGCTCCCTCAGGAAGGGAAGTCTGTGATCACACGGCCTTCACCGGGGCTGACTATGAAAGAGCCCGGCCTCTATGAAATCTCGGGTCTTGCCTGGTCGGGCTATGGCAAGGTCACCAAGGTTGAGGTCTCGGCCGACGGCGGCAAAAGCTGGGCAAAGGCGGCGTTGCAGTCGCCCGTGCTGTCGAAGGCGTTGACACGCTTCCGCATTCCGTGGCGGTGGAACGGCGGACCCGCGGTCCTGCAAAGCCGCGCGACCGACGAGACCGGTTACGTCCAGCCGACGCGAGAGAAGATGATCGCCGCGCACGGCAACCGAACCATCTATCACTCCAACGCCATCACGGCCTGGGCCGTTTCCAACAAAGGCGAGGTGAAGCATGTCTATGCGTAACCCTCTCCTCATCGCCGCCTCAGGTCTTGCCGTGGCTTCGGCCGTCGCATTCGCGGCTGAAAGCCCAAACTTCGGACGGGCGGCAACACCGGAGGAAATTGCCTCTTGGGACATCAGCATTGGTCCAGACGGCGTCGGCTTGCCGCCTGGCAGCGGGACCCCAAAGCAAGGTGAAGCCGTGTACGCGGCAAAATGCACCGCCTGCCATGGCGAGAAAGGAGCCGGGAAGCCCAACGATCAGCTCGTGGGCGGACAAGGAACGCTTCGCGGTGACAAGCCTCCGGTCAAAACCGTGGGAAGCTTCTGGCCCTATGCCACGACAGTCTTCGACTATGTGCGGCGAGCGATGCCATATAACGAATCGAAGTCGTTGACCAATGACGAAGTTTATGCGGTCGTCGCTTATATCCTGAACCTCAACGGCATCATTGCAGACAACGACACCATGGATGCGCAGACACTGCAAAAGGTGAAAATGCCGAACCGGGATGGATTTGTGACGTTTTCGCGCGGAAAATAAAGCTGCCTGAATGTCTGGGTCTGGCCCATCGCGACATCTTGCGTTGCCGCACGAACCTGGTCGCTATCGGGACAATGCGGACGTAGAGTCACGCCGACGGTTTTATGGGTACACGGCCTAGAAAATCGTCATGCCCGGGCTTGACCCGGGCATCCATCAGCCAAGGAGAGTCTTTCGAAGCAGGATGGATGGCCGGGTCAAGCCCGGCCATGACGACTGCGAAAAGCCTACGCCTTCAACTCCACCGTCTTGAACTCGGCCGGCAGGATCACCTCCAGCAGTTCGACGTCGTCGGAGTAATCAAGGATCATGTGCCGGATGCGCGGCGGCTGGGTCCAGGCGCTGCCTTCCTGCATCAGCGTCTCGCCCTCGCCTTCCATGTAGGTCTTCACCCAGCCCTTGAGCACATAGACCATCTGGAAGTCGACGTCGTGGAAGTGCAGCTTCGACACTTCATCGGGATTGCACGGTCCCTGCAGCCGGATGACATGTGCCTGCGCGAGGCCATGCGAGGCGGCGGCGATGCCGAGGTCGCGGTACTTGGCGTAGGCGCGCAGCCCGTCGGCCTTGAAGTCTTCTTCGCGGTGATGGCTGATCGCGACGCGCTGCTTCGGCCGTGCCTTGGTTGCAGCTTTCGGCGCACTTTTCTTGGCCGCCGAGACGCGGCCTTTCGACTTGATGGTCTTGCGCGCGGACGATTTCGCGGATGTCTTCCTGGTGCCGGCGCCGAGCCCCGACCATTTCTTCTTCACCGCGGTCTTGGCTGCCGATCTTGATGCCGTCTTCTTGGCCATTGTTTCGCCTCCCGTCTTTTTGTGACGGAGAGAGGCTAACACAAGTCGCGCGCCGCGAGGCGAGCAAAGGCGCAAGCCGCGCCCCGCCGCTTTGCGGATCAATGCAGCCGGAACACGCCGTCGACGGCACGCAGCTCGGCCGGCTTGACCAGCTTGGAATGCGCCACCGTCACCGAAAACAGCGGGCCTTCGAGCTTCGCCTGCCAGAACGCGAGGAAATCCTGCAGCGCCGGAAATTTCGGAAACAGGTCGTAGTTCTGCCAGACATAAGTCTGCAGCAACGAGGGGTGATCCGGCATCCGATACAGGATTTGCGCCGTCGTCAGCCCGTACCCCAGCAACTGCTTCCGGAAATCGTCGGAAACAACCCCACCAACTCGCGAGACCATGCCAACCTCCTGTGACGGAGCGCATTCACGTGGTGGCCGACCTCCCCCGCCGGACCACCGGCAATGGATGCGCTCACATGAGAGAAATGTGACGCACGCGACTAACCCATCTCAAGCCCAAATGTTTAATAGGTTGTTGAAATTTCTTGCGTTGGCAGCAGCTTACCGCATCTGCTAATAGCCCGGCGGCCACTGCGGGGCGGCATTAAGGATGCCGAAATGATCTCGGCATCCTTTTGGCAGGCGGCACTCACGAGTGCCAATTTTTCTGCTAGAGGCACTTGCCCGCCGCCAAGGCTTGGCCTATCTCCTGCCCAGCCAGTCTGGCACTCGCTGGACTGGACTGCTAACTCTCCAAAAATCTACAGCATCTACAAATGTTTAGGAGGACTGCATGAAATTCCGTCCGCTTCACGACCGCGTCGTGGTCAAGCGTATCGACGCCGAAGAGAAGTCTGCTGGCGGCATCATCATTCCGGACAGCGCCAAGGAAAAGCCCTCGCAGGGCGAAGTGACCGCCGTCGGCCCGGGCGGCCGCGACGAAGCTGGCAAGCTGATCCCGATCGACCTCAAGGTCGGCGACCGCGTGCTGTTCGGCAAGTGGTCCGGCACCGAGGTCAAGATCGACGGCGAAGACCTGCTGATCATGAAGGAAAGCGACATCATGGGCGTCCTCGACGTCCCCGCTTCCAAGAAGAAGGCGGCCTAAGCGCCTCCCTCCCTCCCAGGTTAAATCTCTCAAGGAAAAATTCAGATGGCAGCTAAAGAAGTCAAATTCTCCGTCGAGGCGCGCGACAAGATGCTGCGCGGCGTCGACATCCTCGCCAACGCGGTGAAGGTCACCCTCGGTCCGAAGGGCCGCAACGTGGTGCTCGAAAAGTCGTTCGGCGCTCCCCGCATCACCAAGGACGGCGTCACCGTCGCCAAGGAGATCGAGCTCGAGGACAAGTTCGAGAACATGGGCGCCCAGATGGTGCGCGAAGTCGCCTCCAAGTCCGCTGACGCGGCCGGCGACGGCACCACCACTGCGACCGTGCTCGCGGCTGCGATCGTGAAGGAAGGCGCCAAGTCGGTCGCCGCCGGCATGAACCCGATGGACCTCAAGCGCGGTATCGACCTCGCGGTCGAAGCCGTCGTTGCGGACCTCCAGAAGAACTCGAAGAAGGTCACCTCGAACGAGGAGATCGCCCAGGTCGGCACCATTTCGGCCAACGGCGATGCCGAGATCGGCAAGTTCCTCTCCGACGCCATGAAGAAGGTCGGCAATGAGGGCGTGATCACGGTCGAGGAAGCCAAGTCGCTCGAGACCGAACTCGACGTCGTCGAGGGCATGCAGTTCGACCGCGGCTACATCTCGCCCTACTTCGTCACCAACGCCGACAAGATGCGCGTTGAGATGGACGACGCCTACATCCTCATCAACGAGAAGAAGCTCTCCTCGCTGAACGAGCTGCTGCCGCTGCTCGAGGCCGTGGTGCAGACCGGCAAGCCGCTGGTCATCGTCGCCGAAGACGTCGAAGGCGAAGCCCTCGCCACCCTCGTCGTCAACCGCCTGCGTGGCGGCCTGAAGGTCGCGGCCGTCAAGGCTCCGGGCTTCGGCGATCGCCGCAAGGCCATGCTGCAGGACATCGCGATCCTGACCGGCGGCCAGGCCATCTCGGAAGACCTCGGCATCAAGCTCGAGAACGTCACGCTGCAGATGCTCGGTCGCGCCAAGAAGGTGATGATCGACAAGGAGAACACCACGATCGTCAACGGCGCCGGCAAGAAGGCCGACATCGACGCCCGCGTTGCCCAGATCAAGGCGCAGATCGAGGAGACCACCTCGGACTACGACCGTGAGAAGCTGCAGGAGCGTCTCGCCAAGCTCGCAGGCGGCGTCGCGGTGATCCGCGTCGGCGGCGCGACCGAAGTCGAGGTGAAGGAGCGCAAGGATCGCGTTGATGACGCGATGCACGCGACCCGCGCGGCTGTCGAGGAAGGCATCGTCCCGGGCGGCGGCGTCGCCCTGCTCCGTGCGTCCGAGCAGCTCAAGGGCCTGCGCACCAAGAACGACGACCAGAAGACCGGCGTCGAGATCGTGCGCAAGGCGCTGTCGGCTCCCGCTCGCCAGATCGCGATCAACGCCGGTGAAGACGGTTCGGTCATCGTCGGCAAGATCCTGGAGAACAAGGCCTACAATTACGGCTTCGACTCCCAGACCGGCGACTATGCCGACCTCGTCAAGAAGGGCATCATCGACCCGACCAAGGTCGTCCGCACCGCGATCCAGAACGCTGCCTCGGTTGCCGCGCTCCTGATCACCACGGAAGCGATGGTTGCCGAGCTGCCGAAGAAAAACGCCGGCGGCCCCGCGATGCCTCCGGGCGGCGGCATGGGCGGCATGGACTTCTAAGCGACGAAGTCGTCCCGGACGCGGTGCAGCGCAAAGCGGTGCACCGCAGAGCCGGGATCTCGCTCAGCGGCAACGAAATGCAAAACCCCGGCAGCGATGCCGGGGTTTTTGTTTGGGGTAGGCTCGCCGGCTGCTTACCGCAGCGCGGCCAATGCGGATACTTCGCACAACCTCGCGCTGATGCAGGAGCTTCACGCGGCTCTCAGCATGCACGTTATGCACAACACTCTCCGTAAATATACGTTGGTCTGAGTTGACAATCTCAAAAAAAATTTCGTGCGAGAGTCGCAAACCGAACCGACACTGTCGCCTTCGTCCCGCACAGTAAGCTCGGGACGAGATCGAACTTCACTCTCAAAAATCTGAATCGAGCACGGAGCGTCAGCTCCCGTGACGCGGGCAAGCGTTGCGGAGAATGCTCTCACTTGCAAGGGAGGCTGTGCCGTGGGCGAAAGCGAAGAGGTTCTCTGCCAAGCCGCCTGAAGAAGCGGAATTGAAGTCACATCGAGGATTCGTTCAAGGAGGGACCTGGCCGGTTGGAAGAAGCCCAGTGACGAGCGTGCAGCCCCCACTGCCGATGCTCCGTCAAACGCCGCAGGTGCGCGATGCCCCCCTACTACCCCGCGCACCGATCTGGGGCCAATCCAACCGGCCGGACTATTTCTGCAAGGCAAAAGGCAAAAAGCAAAAGGCAATATGGGAGGGAGGCGCTCATGGGCATGGTGATGGTCAGATGTCCGCAAACCGGACACGCGATTTCCACCGGAATCAAGACCGATCGCGAGAGCTTTCGACGCAGTACCGTGTTCTTCGCGCGCACGCCCTGTCCGTTTTGCCGCGCGGATCACGCCTGGTTTGCGCGGGACGCCTGGGTCGACGAGCCGAGCATCCGCGTGCGGCGACGCCGCGGCGGCGGTTCGCCGGCCTGACAATGGCCACCACTATTGACGCCCGCGATGGAGGGACACCATGGCGCATGTGCAGATCTCGACGGAAACGTCAGCCTGGCTGCTGCAGGCCAAGGACTTTCTCGATGAGGCACGACGGCTGAAGCCCGGTCCGAAGCGCAATGAGTTGCGCGAGACCGCAAAGGTGCTGCGCGAGATTGCGGAGCTCGAAAGGGTATCCTCCCCCACACGGGAGCTTGATCGGCGGCCGGGAAGCTGATCCGACCAGGAACGGGCTTACACGGCGTCATCAGCCTCGATTTCCGGGATGCGCGGATCGTTGGCCGGCGCCATTCCGCGCGTTCGAACCTTGTCGCCCGAGAAGATCTCCTCGGCCTCGAGACGCATGACGCGATGGCATTCGCACGCCGCGGCCAAGAGCCGCGCCTGGTCGATCTCGATCCGGCCTCGTTGATCCGACCTGATCGCACCGCGCTTGCGCAGATTGCCCATCAGCAAGGTCACCGTCGTTCGTCGTACGCCGAGGATTTGCGACAGCGCGTGCTGGGTCAGCGGGAGGACGTCGCTGTCGACGCGGTCGCGAAGCTGAAGCAGCCAGCGCGCCATCCGCGCCTCGACCGGGTGGAGCGCATTGCAGGCGGAGCCGAGCTGAAACTGGATCAGCATCGACCTGACGTGCTTCTGGATCGCCTGCCGAATCCCGGGACTGCGGCCGAAAGCGGCATGAAAGCGCGCCGCCGGGATCCGTGAGGCGGTACCAGCCGCACGAACGACGGCGGTAATGCCCGACGGCGAGGCTCCGAGAACCGAAAGACTGCCCACGGCCCCTTCGCATCCGACCACGCCGGTCGCGACCGTCTGCCCATCCGCCATGTCGATCATCAACAGGATCGCGCCGCTGTGAGGAAAGAAGACGTAGTCGATCTCGTCACCGGCGCGCGCCAGGACTGCATCCTGTTCGAGCGCGACAGTCTCAAGTTCCGGTTTCAGGAGGTCCAGATCCGCCGGCGACAATGTCGCGAGAAGGCGATTACGAGTTCCACTGGAAATGCTCACCTGCGGGAACGTCAACGGTCGCACAGCTTACTCACTCGAACACAGGATCAAAAACAAATTCCAAACGATTGACCGCAAGGCGGAATTCTCCGCGGCAGCGTCCTTAAAGTTAGATGCAAATGCGCCGCCGGACGCAATAGCAAAATGCGCATCGTCGCACCGTAGAACTTCGGGAACTCAACAGTTCCAGTTTCGCATCGCTCGCGCCGCGCGCGACATCCGAACCTTCTCTTTCGCCACCTGCGCAGGCGTGGGGCGGACGCGGTGTGACCGCGCCGCTGCGGCGGCACCCGTCAAGACGCGCGCGAGTGGCGGTCCGGCCACGCCTGCATGAGCAGTTCCTGCGCGTC
Organism: Bradyrhizobium sp. UFLA06-06; assembly: GCF_054820065.1. Classification (NCBI taxonomy): domain Bacteria; kingdom Pseudomonadati; phylum Pseudomonadota; class Alphaproteobacteria; order Hyphomicrobiales; family Nitrobacteraceae; genus Bradyrhizobium; species Bradyrhizobium sp. UFLA06-06. The sequence goes on along the minus strand of NZ_JADFUD010000004.1, from coordinate 102,481 downwards.
CTTGATCTCGGCAAGATCGAGCGCCGGATCGAAGCCGGCGAGCGCCGGCGCCAACAATTGAGATATCTCCTCTGCCCGGCCGCTGCGGCTGTAAAGACGTGCAAGTCCCAGCGCGCCGCGCAGCTCGAACGTCCTGGTCTGCTGCCTTCGCGCGATCTCGAGGGCGCGGCGGAAGGCATTCTCCGCTCCGGAAATGTCAGGGCTGTGACGACGCGACAGCAGCTCGCCCTGCACGCGGTACAGCTCGGCATCCAGCCAGTGCTGCCCGGACTGCTCCGTCGCGTCGATCAACCCATCGATGATGTCGAGCCCGGCATCGACATGCCCGGCTTCCGCATTCGCCACGGCAATTTGCAATCCCCAGAACGGTTCACAGAGGTAGCAGTCGTTCTCGTGAAGCAACGTCCAGCCACGCTGCATCTCCGCGAGACCTGCGGCCCGGTCGCCGGCACGCCACTTCTCCAGACCATTGAGATAGGTGCCGGCGGCGACATAGAGCGGCATCGTATGATCCTGCGCCAGGCCCAGGGCAAGGATCGTCTCGGTCTGGCGCAACCTGCTGCCGCACAGCCCGTCGAAGACCGCCTTGTGAACCAGCGCATTGGCGCGCGCGAGCGCGCGCTGTTTCCCGGCGACGTTCACCGCTGCGCCCGCGAGCTGCCGGGCCCGATCGATCTCGCCACGCGGCCAAAGCACCAGGGCGAGAAATCTCATGATGACGAACGGCAGGTCGAGCGTCGACGCCTTGAAGGTTGCCGGATCCGGCTCGGTCGCATAGGCCGCGAAGGCCTGCTCGAGATGGATGCCCGCGTTCACGTACTCGCCCGCGAACCAGGAGGTCACCCCGCTGGCCCAGCGCGCGACGATTGTCGCCACCGGCGAATTCGGATGCCGCTCCGCTGCGCCCATGATCGCCTCCGCCAACTCTCGCATCGGCGCGAGCTCGCCGTGGGTCAAGCAGGCGTTGAAGAGGCCCGACTGGATCGGCGCGAGCTCGATTGGATCATCGATGTCAGAGGCGAACTGCCGGGCGCGCGTCCAGGCGGCGACCGTCTCGGGGGCGCTGTGCCCAAGACTGCCCCGCAGCGCGCGGCCGTAGGCGATTTGCAGATGGAGCCGGCCGATCATCCGATCCGGCTCGTCGGGCAGTTCATCGGCGATGGCGACCGCCTTGCCGAGATGCGCGATCGCCTCGCAATAGGCCGAGCGCTTCAGTGCCTGCTGACCGGCCTTGCGCCACCACGCCAGCGCGGTCTCGCCGAGCCCTGCCTCGGTGAAATGGTAGGCAACGACTTCCGGCTCGATCTCGGCCATCTCGGCAAACTTGTCGCGCAACACATCGCCGATATGCTTGTGAAGCAATTGCCGGCGGCTCTTGAGCAAGCTCTCGTAAGCCGCTTCCTGAACCAACGCATGCTTGAAGCTGTAGCTTGCATCCGGCGGCACGCCCCGGCGCAGCAGCAACTCGGCCTCTTCGAGCTGGGCAAGCGCCGCGGCAAGCGTCAGATCATCGCGCCCGGCCACGCTGCGCAGCAGCGCATATGAGAACTCACGGCCGATCGCCGCACCGATCTGCGCCACCTCCTTGACCGGCGCCAGCCGATCAAGCCGGGCCATCAGCGAGTCCTGCAGCGTCGCCGGGATCGCCAGCGGCGGCAGCGGATTGTCGAGGCGATAGCGCCCGGCATTCTCGACCAGCAGCCCCGACTCCATGACCATCTTGGTCAGCTCCTCGACGAACAGCGGGACACCGTCCGTCCGCTCGACGATCTGCGTCATCATCTCGCCGGGCAGCAACCGGCCGACCGTCACCTGCTCGATCAGCGCGCGGGTGTCCTGCCGGTCGAGCCGATCGAGCCGCAGCAGGCTGACATTGGCGAGCCCCGCCCATGGCGGCTCGAACTCCGGCCTGAACGTCATGAGCATGAGGATCGGCAGTCCCCTGATCCGGTCGACCGCGAGGTCGAGCAGTTCGAGCGAGGTGGCATCGGCCCAATGCACGTCTTCGCAGACGACAAGCACCGGCTGCTGCCGGGCGAGGCCCTCGAGCTGGTCGAGCAGCGCTGCGAATGTCTGCCGCCGCTGCTGCGCCGGGCTGAGGCCGAGCGGCGGATAGCGCTCGCCGGTCGGGATCGACAGCAGCGCTGCGATCAGCGGTGTCACGGTGGGCACGTGCTGCGTGCCGAGCGCCAGCATGGCTTCGAGCTTGTCCAGCTTCTGCTCCGGCGCATCCTCCGGCCTGATGCCGGCGGCACGCTCGAGCTGGGCGACAAAGGGGTGCAGCGCGCTGTTGGTGTGATAGGGCGAGCATTGATACCGCACACGGCGGTGTGTCCCGGGCGCCAGGCTGTCGGAGAGCATCGCCACGATGCGCGATTTGCCGATACCCGCTTCGCCCGATATCAGCACCGCCTGGCCCTGGCCCTGCCACGCCAGCTGCTGGCGCGACAACGCAAATTCGATCTCCGCCTTGCGGCCGACGAAGCCGATCGAGTGCGCGGTGCGCACCGCCTCGAAACGGCTTTCCGATGCCGGCTCGCCTTCGACGGCCCACACCGCGATCGGCTCCGAGATGCCCTTGACCTCGCGGCGGCCGAGATTGCGCAGCGTGAACAGGTTGCCGAGCAGCCGCCGGGTCGAGGCCGCCACGACGACCACGCCCGGCTCCGCCAGGCTCTGCAGCCGCGCCGCGATGTTCGGCGCATCGCCGACCAGCGCCTGCTCCTCCGACGCGGCGCCGGAGACGAGGTCGCCGACCACGACGAGCCCGCTTGCGATCGCGATCCGCACCGCAACGCCCTCTTTCGCGCGGGTCTCGAGCTTGCCGATTGCGGCGATGACATCGAGGCCGGCGCGCACCGCGCGCTCCGCATCATCCTCGTGGGCACGGGGATAGCCGAAATAAGCAAGGATCCCGTCGCCGATAAATCTGGCAACGGCGCCGTCGTATGTCGTGATCACCTGCGCACAGGCTGCGCGATAGGCGCGGATGACTTCCCACATGTCCTCGGGATCGAGACGTGCCGACAAGGCCGTCGAGCCGACCAGGTCGCAGAACATCACGGTGAGATGGCGGCGCTCGGCATCGTGCGGAGAAACCGGCGCGGCGATCAGTTCGGCTCGATTGAGATCGGCGATCGCACGCAGCATCTTGCGACGATGGCCGAGCAGGACCCCGAGCCTGTCGAAGTCTTCATCCGTCAGTTCGGAAAGAACGCCGAGGTCGATGCCGTTCTCGGCAAAACGCAGCGCGTATTGCCCAAGTCCCAGCTTCTCGAGCCATTCCGCAATCTGCTGCATTGGCTTCACCGACGGGTTGACGGCTGGCCGAATGGACCACGGTGCACAAACGTTATCGCAATCTGCCCGGGGTGGCACCTCTGTTTTGCGGCGTGGCGCAGGACATGCGAATTGTGCCGTGGCGGTGCCCCGTTACAGCCGTCTGCACGTTAACGTTCGTACGGGTGCCGGCGGTCGGTCCGGGCAAAAAAATCGAAGGGCCGCCCATGGGCGGCCCTTCTGTCTTACGCGCTCTCGGGCGCCTTGAGGCGGACCAGCTTGGTCAGGAGCGCATCGAGGCCCTGACCCTCGCCCGCATGCAGGTCGATGCGGCCGACCTTCTCGACCAGACGCTCGAGCGACTCCAGCTCCTTGAGCCGCAGCAGCAGAGGGTTCTCCTCCATCAGCCTGGCGGTGTTCAGGAGCGAACGCGTCGCCGCGGTCTCCTCCTGGCGGCGGATCAGGTTGGCCTTCGCCACCCGCTCCGCCTCCACCACCTTGTTGACCAGCTCGCGGATCTCGCCGGGCAGGATCACGTCCTTCACGCCGAGCTCGGTGACCTCGACGCCGCTGTCCGCGACACGCTCGCGGACATAGTCGCGAAGCTCCGTATCGAGCGCCGCCTTCGCAGACAGCACCTCGTCCAGCGTGCGGCCGGCCACCGCCTCGCGGATAGCGAACTGCACCAGGCGGTACAGCCACGCATCCACGTCGGGCACCGTGGCCACGACCCGCTCGGGATCGACGATCCGGCGGAATGCGGTCAGCGTCACGCGCAGCGCGATGCGATCCTTGGTCAGCATCTCCTGCGCCGTGATCTCGACCGCCTGGGGACGCAGGTCGAGGCGCTTGACCTCGATCTTGCGGCCCGCGATCCAGAACGCGTGCCGGCCGGGCGCGAGCCGCTCGACCAGCTTGCCCTCGACCGTGAGCAGACCGGCCTCGTGGTTCTCGACCACCGCCTCGGTGATGACGCCGGCCCGGTTGGGCTGGATCATCGCGAGGTGGCGTGCCGTGACCCTGGGATCGCTGCTGACGTCGATGCGCTCGACCTCGACCGACGTCGCGACCTTCCAGTACACGCGCGTCTGCCAGGGCGTCATCAGCTGCACCGGACGGCCGTCGAGGCTGACGATCGCGATCTCGTTCGCGCGGGTCTCGATCGCCTCGAACAGCTCGTCGGCCAGATCGGGCCGCGCAGCCTTGATCACCGCGAAGCGATCCGCGGGGAATTCAGTCCGCACGACGCTGAACAGCTCGGCCTTGAGCTGACGCAGGGGATCGAACAGGCGGTGACGTCCGGGCGCGAGCACCTGCTCGAGCCGGCCGTTGCGCGTCAGCAACGCGCGCTCGCCATCCTTCACCGTCAAGTTGGTCGTCAGGAAGTGCCAGGTCATGACACGCCTCCATTGTTGCTCCGAGGCCCATGGGCCGAAGAGCGGGTTTCATTTTGCAAAGGACGTGAGAACGCGAACGCGGCTTCCTGTCAGCCGAGCGGGCCGTGGCTTGAGCTTGCGCGATGACGGGCGCACGCGCGCGTTCGCGCGACGAATATCGCGCGGCCGAGCGGAGCCACCCGGCATCAGCGCAAGCGGTATCCACCGCGGCGCAAAGCCGGTCTCACAGTGTCGATGTTCGGACGAAATGCCTTGCGGCAGGACGGCCGGACTGCGACTGAAGCGCGCGTCCGGTCCCCTTCAGAGGTATCAGCTTTTCAGGCTGAAACGGAGCGCTTGGAGCGGGAATCGAACCCGCGACCCGATGAGTGTCATTCACCTGCTCTAACCAACTGAGCTATCCTTTGTGAGAGACCGGGTTCGAACCGATACCTTCGGGATTTCATCCCCGACGCTCGCCCATGAGCTTCATCTCGCGATCTTCATTTCGGCGGAACACGACACCGCAAAGCGGCTCGCGCCAGTCGGGATCTCAACGAGCCCGAACCCGTGGCCGAAGCGAAGGAGCGGGCTAATAGACGAAGCACGTCCGGGTTGCAAGGGGGCAGCATGTGATTTTTTCATGACGGGGCGGTGCTGTGACCCAGGCGTCGCAGCACGTCCCGTCATTGCGAGGGCGCATCACCCCCTCTGCGCGGCATCCTGGAAGCAGGCGCGCAGCCAGTCGATGGTGACGCGCGTCGCCGCATCGCGCTTGAGATGGTTTTGCACCAGGAGCCAGACGTCGCGTCGCTTCGGCAGCAGCGTGGCGCGCAAACGTCGGTCGGTCAGCAGGTCGGCACAGCTGTGCTCCGGCAACACGCCGACGGCGTGATGCGACTGGATGAGCGTGTGGATGATACGGACATTGTCGGTCACGCAGCGTGCGCGAAGTCGCTTCGTGCGCAGGAACTGCATTTCCGGAATCCCGCCGAGCTCGTCGGGATAGGCGCACAGCATCGCTTCTCCCGCCGTTGTCGCGGCCGGCTCGAAGAAATACGACCTGACCTCGGCGAGCTTCGAGATCGCAAAGTCACCCTTGTCGGGCTTGCGCAGGCGGATCGCGAGATCGGCCTCCCAGCGCGAGAATTTGACATTGTCGCTCGAGGTCAGAAACTGCAGCGTCAGGCCCGGATGGGCGCGCAGGAATTCACTTGCGCGCGGCGCCAGCACCTCCTCGGCGATCGCACTGGTGGAGGCGATGCGCAGCCGCCCGACCGGACCAGGCAGGCTTTCGCCGATCCGGCCGATCTCCTCGGCATGCGCCGCCATCGCCTGGATATGCGCGAGCACCATGTCGCACTGCCGGGTCGGCTTGCGGACTCCATCGACGGCCTCGAACAGGCGCAAGCCGAGCGCGCGCTCGATCCGCGCCAGCCTGCGCCCGACCGTGGTCTCGTCGATGCGCAGCCGCGCGCTGGCGCCGGCGTAAGTGCCCTCGTCCCTGACCGCCGCGATGATGCGAAGATCGTCCCAGTTCATGGCGGCAGGCTACATCGCGCGGCGGCCGCCTGCAATAACGCAGCCACCGGCTGCAATATCCCTGCATAACGGCAGGCCGATCCCGGGCTATGTTTTCGGCGACCCATCCGCTGGAGAACGACCATGACGTCAGCCAAGACATTGATGCAGCTTGCCGGTATCGACCTCACCCCGCCCCGTCTCGGCGACAGCTGCCTGGTGCTGATCGATATCCAGAATGAATATCTTGCCGGTCCGCTGGCGCTGCCCGACGCCAACCCGGCGATTGCGCGCGCCACCGCCTTGCTGTCGCGCGCGCGGGAAAGCGGCGCCGCCATCATCCACATCGCGCACAAGGGCCAGCCGGGCAGCCTGTTCGATCGCACCGCGGAGCGTGGCGCGATCGTCGCGCCGCTGGCGCCGCGGCCGGGCGAAATCGTGATCGAGAAGCAATTGCCGAACGCATTCGCCGGCACTGACCTCAACGCGCAGCTTGCCGCGACCGGCCGCAAGGAACTGGTGCTCGCCGGCTTCATGACGCATATGTGCGTGAGTTCGACCGCCCGCGCCGCGCTCGATCTCGGCTTCCGCACCACGATCGACGCCGACAGCTGCGCCACCCGCGACCTGCCCGACGGCGTCGGCGGCACGATTGTCGCAAGGCTCATTCACGACGTCGCGCTCGCCGAACTGTCCGACCGCTTCGCGATCATCGCCCGCGGCAACGCGCTCGCCTGAGGGCCGCCCCCTCTGTGCGCTACTGAAACGCGACCTCGGCGAAGCTGCGCAGCTTGCGCGAATGCAGGCGTTCGGATTCCTGCTGCTTGAGCCGCTCCAGCGCCCTGAGACCGATCTCGAGGTGCTGGCCGACGCGCTGGCGGTAGAATTCGCTGGCCATGCCTGCGAGCTTGATCTCGCCATGCAGCGGCTTGTCGGAGACGCACAGCAGCGTGCCGTAGGGTACGCGGAAGCGATAGCCGTTGGCAGCGATCGCCGCCGATTCCATGTCGAGCGCGACCGCGCGCGACTGCGACATGCGCCGGATCACCTGCGGCCCGCTGATCTCCCAGTTGCGGTTGTCGACGCTGGCGACCGTGCCGGTGCGCATCAGCCGCTTGAGCTCGAACCCGGTGAGCCCGGTCACCTCGCCGACGGCTTCCTCGAGCGCGACCTGCATTTCCGCAAGCGCCGGGATCGGCACCCAGAGCGGCAGCTCGTGATCGAGCACGTGGTCCTCGCGCACATAGCCGTGGGCGAGCACATAATCGCCGAGCCGCTGCGTGTTGCGTAAGCCAGCGCAGTGCCCGATCATCAGCCAGGCATGCGGCCGCAGCACCGCGACGTGGTCGGTGATGTTGCGCGCATTGGACGGACCGATGCCGATATTGATCAGGGTGATGCCGCGATAGCCGGGCCGGACCAGATGAAAGGCCGGCATCTGCGGGACGCGTTCGGACGGGGTCCCGGTGCTGCCGCCGCCGAGCCGCGCATTGTGCGTGATCACATTGCCGGGCGCGACGAAGGCCTCGAGACCGGCCTCGCCCGACGCAAGCCGCTGCTGGGACAGCTGCACGAAGGCGTCGACATAGAACTGGTAGTTCGTGAAGATCACGAAATTCTGGAAGTGCTCCGGATCGGTGCCGGTGTAGTGGTAGAGCCGGCGCAGCGAGTAATCGACCCGCGCGGCGCGGAACAGCGCCAGCGGCTCCGGCGCGCCCGGCGTCAGCTCAAAGGTGCCGTCGGCGATCGCATCGTCCATCGCAGCGAGATCGGGCGTATCGAAGATGTCGCGCAGCGACCGGGTGAACGCCGAACTGTCGGCGATGGTCAGCGCCGCCTCGATATTGATGTCGCGGCGGTAGGCGAAATGGATCGGGATCGGCTCGTTCGACTCGCCGATCTCGACCGCCACGCCATGGTTCTTGATCAGGAGCCCGATCTGCTCGGTGAGATAGGTCCGGAAGATGTCGGGCCGCGTGATGCTGGTCTCGTGGATGCCGGGTCCTGCGACGAAGCCATAGGCAAGCCGCGAGTCGAGCCGCGCATGTGACGAGGTTGTGATGCGAACGAACGGATAATGTGCCCGCACCCGCGTCGTGAACGGCACGCCGTTGACGTAGGCCTCAAAGCGATTGCGCAGGAAGTCAGTGTTGCGCGCGTAGATCTCTTCGAGGCGGGCAACCGCGGCAGCGGCATCGACGAACGCTTCGGTCGCGATCGGCGGCGGGGTTTGGACGGAAGATGCAGGAGACATGTCGCTTCGCGCCAGATCGGTTGTCGAGCTTGGACTCGCTCTGGATCAGCGCAGTATAGCGACTATGGCATCGAGTTCCAGACGTCGATCGCGCCGCAGCGGTGGGCCGCTGCCCGCCGGCCATTCTGCCTACTGAACCCGCGCCAGCACGGCGAGACGGCGGATGCCCTTGTTACGGTAGGCGTCGAGGAACGCGTAATAGTCCTTGAACGAGACGCAACCGTTGGAGTCGCCGTTCGGGCCGAGCATGAAGGTGTGCGCGAGCAGGCCGTCGCGGTTGAAGATCTTGCCCTCGCCGCCGATCGGATTGAGCCGCAGTGCCGGCACGCCGTGGAACAGCGCCTCGCGCGGCTTGAGCTCGTAAATGTGCGGCGGCGTCACGCCGACCATCTTCAGATGCGAGGACCTGGGGTCGTCGAGCCTGGAGCCGAGGCCCGAATGCGCCTCGAGGCGCGTGCCGTCGGGCAGGTACACGGTCTTGGCTGAGATGTCGTACACTGCGGTCTGACGGTCATAGGGCGGCGAGCCGCCGAGCATCGGGTTCTGGTCCAACGTCGAGGGGATGCTGCCGGTGACATTGGCGTCGGCCGAGGCGAACGACAGCAGCCCGCCGCCCGACTCGCGCTTGCCCCACAGCTTTTCGACCATGGTCTGCCGCTCGTTCGATGCGATCGACATCACCGCGGCCTTGGCGCGCGCGGCCATGTCACGGACGCCGCCGGACTTGGTCGCCTGCCTGGCTTCGGCAGGCTTCGCCTCGGACGCCTTATCGGCACCCTTGGGCTGAACGTCCGCAGCGGGATCGTTAAGCGCCACCTTCAGATTGGCGGCGGCCTGCTTCTTGGCGGCTTCGACCGACTTCGGCGCCGGCAACGGCTTCGATGTCTCGGCGAGCTCTGCGGAGGCGACCGCCCTCGCCGCTTCGGCGAGCTTGGGCGCAGCGGCCTGCTTGATCGGGTCGATCTGCGGCGCGGCGTCAGCCACGACGCTGGACGCGACGCCCTCGGGCGAGGCGGCCGCAAACCGATCGTTAAACATAAGCGACGATGCCGTCGCTTCCGACTTCGCGACCTCGGTCTTCGCGGGAGCCGCCGGTGCCGGCGTCAAGGACGCGAACACCTCGTTGAAGGCAGGCGCCGGCCGCGCAGCAACCGCGACGGGCCGCTTCACCACCGGCGCATCGAACGACGCATTGCCCACCGACGGATAGACGCTCGCCGCAAAGATGTTGGCGTAGACGGTCCAGGCGCAGCCAAGCACCAGCCCCGCCACCGCGGCGCTGCCGAGGAAATGCTGTGGGAGAATTTTTCGGGAGGATTTCTTGCGGCTTGGCGCCCCAAGAACATACGCACTCGCACTCGTACCCATACGCCCGGCGCTCAAAACAGGTCCACCTTTGTCCCTCACTCGACGCGGGGTCGAACGATGTTCGGCTCAACGTCGCGCGGGGGCTCAGACGGCCATTAAGGCGACTTTTAGTTAAATGCGACTTAACCGGATGCTATCCCCTGCAACGCGGGAAGTGCCTGTGGCGTAGGGCTTTTTTAAGATGACATTGGACCGCCAAAGCGGCTTTTCTGTCCCATGATGGGACATTCCGGCATGCCGCTCCAGCGCGGCATGCCGGGGTGAAACCTAGGGAGAATTTCCTTGCCGATCGCCCCGTAATCACGCGGGGATCGAGCAAAAACCATCTCCTCAATAGGCGAGCTTCGGATACCAGTCCTTGCCGCGTCCCTCTGGCGTGGTGTCGAGCACCGTCCAGAGCGAATCCATGTCCGGCGCGCCGCGCGGGTCCTGACCGGGGTCCATCGTGCCCGCGCCCATTTCGCCGGCCCAGAAATGACGGATCGTGCCGTTGTGGCGCGTGAAGACATTGTAGCCCGGCAGGTCGGCGTCATCCTTGTTGACATAGTCGCGCGTGTAATCGCCGGATGCATCCGAGTAGATCCTGTGACGCGTCCAGCCCCGCGCCTTCTTCGCCTCGATCAGCCGCGCGATCGGCGAGCGCGCCACGAACACGAACGACACGCGCCGCTCGATATCGGGCAGCTTCTCCTCCCACGTGCCCATGAACGATGTGCACATCGGACACGGCTTCTCGCGCTGCGGGCCGTACATGTAGCTGTAGATGATGAGCGTCGGCTTGTCGCCGAACAGATCGGCGAGCGAGGCCGCGCCGGCCTCGCCGGTGAACTCATAGGACTTGGTCACCTCGCCGCCGGGCGGCAAGGCGCGGCGCAGCGCGGCGACGCGCTCGATATGCCGGCGCAGCTCGATCTCTTCGACGAGCAGCGCCTGGCGGGCGCGACGATACTCGGCGCTCTCATTGGGAAAGCGCCTGACGTTGGTCGTGGCGAGTTCGGCAGCAGGCTTGAGGACGGAACTGGTCATGGTTGGAACCTCGCATGGTTGACGGGCTGTCTGGAAGACGACCCGGACCCGGATGATCCGACACTTAACGGCGAGAGTTTTACTGCAGTTCCGGCGGCGGGGAACGGTCGAGGATCTCGCCCTTTGCGCCTTCCAGCAGGTCGAGCACGTAGGTCTCGATGGTCAACGGCCCCCGCATGCGTTTGGCCTCGGCCACCGTTTCGACACGGGCGAAATTGTCGCGCAGCGAGGCCGGCATTGCCTGCTCGACCTCATGCACATAGAGCAGCTTGCCGGACAGCTGCTCAGGGCTCGGCTCCGGCATGTTGACCCAGCGAATGCGCTGGCCCTGCTGGGCGACGCAGGTGCCCTTGGGGAGATAGAAGGCGAGCCAGCCCGTGGTGCCGTAGTCCGCCGCCAGCACGCAGCTCGCGCCGGTCCGCACGCGCGCCGCCTCGATCTCGCCCGCGAGCTCCTGCCAGCCGACACCGACGCTGCGCACGGTGGCGTCGCGGCGGTAGCCCGAGAGCAAACCGGTATTGGCCTGCACGATCAGCAGCGCGAACAGCACGACACCGACGGGCGCGGCCCAGCGGCGGCAGAAATCGATCGTGCGCTGCTCGCGCGGCGCCCACTGCACCTGGACTGCCGCGACCGCGGCCGCCACGGCAAAGGCGGGATAGACCGGCGCGAACCAGTTGGCCTCGACCCGCGCATGCAATGCGTGCCAGGTGAAGTAGACCACGATGGTCCAGAACATCGTGTTGACCAGCACACGCGCCTCCATCGCGCCGGCGCGGCGGCGGTAGAGCGCGTAGAGGCCCATCACGCCGAGGATGAAGACCAATGGCGTTGCGAACGCAAACTGGGTCGGGATCAGCTCGGCGATGTAGGTCGGCCGGAAATCCTCGATCCGCGCGCGGCCCATCTGCTTGATGAAGGACACCCAGTGATGATCGGCATTCCAGCGGATGACCGGGCTGAACAGGCCGAGCGCGACCAGACCGCCGAGATAGAGCCAGGGCGAGAGAAACCAGCGCCGCAGCTTCGGCACCACCGCAAGCCAGATCAGGATCGCCGGACCAAAGAACAGCGCTGAGTATTTCGACAGCAGCGCCGCGCCGGCCCCGGCGCCGACCGCAAGCCACCAGGCGCCGCGACCGCTCTCCAGTACCTTTGCGAGCGCGTACAGCAGGAGGCTGGCAGCGACCAGCAACGGCGCGTCCGGCGTCACGATCAGCGTGCCGACGGCGGCCATCAGCGTGACATTGAGCAGGATCGTTGCGCTCGCCGCGATGCGCCGGCCGCCGAACAGGATCTCGGCCGCCCGGTAGATCGCCCAGCTCATCGGCAGTGCGAGCAAGATCGACACCAGCCGCACGCCGAACGGCGTATCGCCCGCGATCATGGTGCCGAGCCGGATCACCACCGCCACCATCGGCGGATGGTCGTAATAGCCGCCGGCGAGCGACTTCGACCACATCCAGTAATAGGCTTCGTCGAAGGTCAGCGGCGTCCATGCGGCGGCGGCCAGTCGCAACACGACCAGCACCCACACCGCAAGCGCGGTGTTTCGGGCAAGCCGCGCCTCGTTCGCGTTCATGCCACCGTCATCGCTTGCGCCAGACGAACAGCCCGGACATCGCGTAGTTCCACACCACGCCCATCAGCGCGCCGGCCGCGCCCGCCAGCCACCAGATCGGCTCCTGGTCGTAGACCGAGAACGCGACGCCGACATTGGCGAGCAGGCCGACGCTGCAGACCAGATAGAACAGCAGCAGGCCGCGCAGGATGCCAAAACCCTTCAGCCGCTGGTCGCGGTAGGTCAGGAAATTGTTGAGGATGAAATTGCTGGTCATGGCGACGATCGCACCAGTGGCCTGGGCCTCCGGGAATGGCGCCTTGAACAGTTCGAGCGCGATGAACAGCACGGTGAGGTGCACCACCAGGCCGAGCCCGCCGACGGCTGCGAACAGAATGAAGCGCAACGAGATCAGATCATTGGTCAGCTTCGCCAGCACCAGGCCGAGGAAGTCGAGCGCGACCATGGAGTCGAGCTTGCTCTCGCCATGCTGGCGCGCACCGAAGGTGTAGGGAATCTCGACCGCGCGCAGCTTGCCCTCCGCCGTCGCCACGACGTCGAGCAGGATCTTGAAGCCTTGCGTGGACAGCTGCGGCGCGAGCTGCTCGAAACGGTCGCGGCGGATCATGAAGAAGCCGCTCATGGGGTCGGCGATCTCGACCTTCAGCGTGCGGCGCGCGATCTCGGTGGCGAAGGCGCTGGCGCCGGCGCGCTGCTTGTTGAAGCCGTCGGCCTTGTAGCCCTCGATATAGCGGCTGCCGACCACGAGCTCGGCCTCGCCGCTCTGCAGCAGCGCCACCATCTTCGGCAGCTGGGTCTCGTCGTGCTGCAGGTCCGCGTCCATCACCGCGGCATAGGGCGCGCTCGATGCCAGGATGCCCTCGATGCAGGCGCCGGACAGGCCGCGCCGGCCGATCCGGCGGATGCAGCGCACGCGGGAATCCTTCCGCGCCAGCGCGCGCACCACGTCCCAGGTTCCGTCGGGCGAATTGTCGTCGACGAAGATGACTTCCCAGGACACGTCCTTCAGGGTCGCGTCGAGCCGGCGATACAGCACCGTGACATTGTCACGTTCGTTGAAGGTCGGGACGACCACCGAAAGCTGCGGCAAACTTGCCGCCTGCAATGAGGTTTCGGGGCCCGGCTTGATGGCGTCATTCATGAGCGCCAGCGTATAGCCGCAGCCTCACCCGCTGCCAAGGCAGGCCGACCCAAATGCGCGCTCGGAAAGCGGGAAAACGGGGCAAAAACCGTTCGAAAATGCCAACGACCACGAACAAGGGGCGCGCGTACATCCGGCGCAGCCAATCAATGTCGTGGTCGTCCCAGCGCCGGAGCCCTGAAGCTGCAACGTCGCCGTTGCAGGCTAGATAGGAAGGCGCCAGGCGGTCCGCAAGGGGCCGTCTGCAAGGGGTCTTCTGCAAGGGGTCTTGGCGCGCTAGTTGTTGGGGACTTCCCGGATCACCGGGCCGCGCGGCACCGGGGCCGCCGGCGCGGCCTCGGCGGCGGGAGCCGCCTGCGGCTGCGCAGCGGACCGGGTCGGGTTGCGGAGCTGGCTCGGCGACGGCCCGTAGATGAACGCCGCCGCCAGCGCGACGGCCGCGACCAGTGCGCCCAAGAAACCTGCCGTCGATTGTGACCTCATGCCGATCATCCCCTCGCCTGCGCGGATTGATATCAAAAATCGGCCGGCCGCAACAGGATTTGGGAACCTATTTCGCCGCGGCCCTGCGCCGGGTGAAGGCGGTCACGATGTCCTTCTGCGCGAGCTCGATCGCGCGGTTGGCAGTCGTCAGATTCGCATCGGCATCCTGTTTCGGAAATTGCAGCGACAGGAAGTCGATCAGCGAGACCCGGAAGTTCTGCCGCTCCGAGGGACAGACATTGGCGATCAGCGAGGTGAATTCCTGGTCGGACATCGCCTTGTTGCTGTCGCGGGGATATTCGCGGGCGAGGCAATTCCAGTAAGCGTCGCGGCCGGTGATCGCGAGCTTGTGCGCATCGTCGACCTCGTCGGCCATCGCGGCGGACGATATGGCGGCGGAGGACATGATCAAGAGGGCGGCCGCAACCAGCATGCGCATTTGTTGTTCTCCATTTTGGCGCATCGTAGCGAAGAGCGACAGAGACGATAAGCACTGCCGCGCCAATCTGGCAAACTGGCCAATCACGATTATTTTGACTAGTCTTGCTTCCTGTTCCCTCCCTCACGATGAGTGCAGTCGTGGCCAAAGCTCCCACCAAGGCGACCAAGACCAAGACAGACGCAGGCAACATCTATATCGGCATCGGCGGCTGGACCTTCGAGCCGTGGCGCGGGGTGTTCTATCCGGAGAAGCTCGCGCAAGCGAAGGAGCTGTCCTATGCCGCCTCGAAGCTGACCTCGATCGAGATCAACGGCACCTATTACGGCTCGCAGAAGCCGGAGAGCTTTCGCAAATGGGCCAGCGAAGTGCCCGACGGCTTCATCTTCTCGCTGAAGGGGCCACGCTTCGCCACCAACCGCCGCGTGCTCGCCGAAGCCGGCGATTCGGTGAAGCGGTTCTATGATTCGGGCGTGCTGGAGCTGAAGGACCGGCTCGGGCCGGTGCTCTGGCAGTTTGCGCCGACCAAGAAGTTCGACGGCGCCGATTTCGGCAAGTTCCTCGAGCTGCTGCCGCGCAAGCTCGACGGCCGCGCGCTGCGCCACGTCGTCGAGGTCCGCCACGACAGTTTTTGCGTGCCCGAATTCGTCGCCCTCATTCGCGAGCACGAGGTGCCGGTGGTGTTCGCCGAGCACGGCAAATATCCGGCGATCGCCGACGTCGCGAGCGACTTCGTCTATGCCCGGCTGCAGAAGGGCAATGACGAATTGAAGACCTGCTATCCGCCGAAGCAGCTCGACGCCTGGGCCAAGCGGTTTCAGGACTGGGCCAGCGGCGGCGAGCCCGACGACCTGCCGAAGGTCGAGAAGGCCGCGCCCAAGAAGGCGCCACGCGACGTGTTCGCCTATGTGATCCACGAGGGCAAGGTCCGCGCGCCGGCGGGCGCGATGGAATTGATCGAACGGGTGAAGTGAGGGAGAACCGATGGCGAAGGCGAAGAGGCTGTTCACCATCGGCTACGAGCAGACGCCGTCGAAAGCGGTGCTCGACGAGCTCCAGCACGCCGGCGTCAAACTGCTGGTCGACGTCCGCGCGATCGCCTCCTCGCGCCGGCCCGGCTTCTCCAAGACCCAGCTCGCCGCGGGTCTCGACGAGCGCGGCATCGGCTACGTCCACCTCCGCGGCCTCGGCACGCCGAAGAGCGGCCGGGAGGCGGCGCGCAGCGGGCAGTATGCGCTGCTGCACAGGATCTATTCGGCGCACCTGAAGACGGCGCAGGCCAAGGAAGAGCTCGACGAGCTGTCGGCGCTGGTCAAGCAGTCCGGCCCGGTCTGCATCCTCTGCTACGAGCGCAACCACGAACACTGCCACCGTCGCTGGATCGCCGAGATCATCGAAGAGCGCGACGGCGTCAGGATCGAGAACCTGGTCGCGCCGCAGGTCTAGCCTGCCTCGCCCGGCACATTCAGCGTCCCCTCCATCATCTTCACGCAGCCGCCGCCGACATGCACCGACGTGATCGCGCCGCCTTGCTTGCGCACCCGCGTCAGCAACAGGCTCGGGCGGCCCATGTCGACACCCTGCCCGATCCGCAGCCGCAATTCGCCGTCGCGCGCGGGATCGATATCGGCGAGCAGCGCCGCGCAAGCCGCGGTCGCGCTGCCGGTCGCGGGATCCTCGGACAGGCCGCTGGCGCCGGGATGGAACATGCGCGCCTGCAGGTCGAGCGGCTGCTCGCTCGCCGGCACGTCGCGAGTGTAGAAATAGACGACGTCGCGGCCGATCTCGGCCAGCGTCCTGGCGAACGCCGCCGCATCCGGCCGGGCGCGCCTCAGCGCCTCGCGCGAGGCGATCTCCACCACCAGGAACGGCAGCCCGACCGAGACGACCTGCGGAGCGTGCCGATCGGTCTTCACATCAGTCGCCGTCAGCGACAGGCACGCGGCGGCGGCGGCCGCGCTCACCTCATTGGTCCGCTGCAACGCCTGCGGCGCCGTTAGCTCGGCCCCGACCACATTGCCGCCATCGGACAGGATCTCGACCGGCACGAGGCCCCCCTTCTCCTCGAACCTCAAGCGCGCCGGCGCCTTCGCGGCCCGGCTCGCCAGCACGAAGGCGGTGCCGACATTGGGATGGCCGGCGAACGGAATTTCCGAGCGCACCGTGAAGATGCGAACCTGAGCGTCGTTGGCCTTGTCCTGCGGCGGCAGCACGAAGGTCGTCTCGGAATAGTTGAACTCGGTCGCGATCGCCTGCATCTCTTCGGTCGACAGCCCCTCGGCGTCGAGCACCACGGCGAGCGGGTTGCCGCCGAAGGCGCGGTCGGTGAAAACGTCGACGGTGATATAGCGCCGCTGCATCTTGCTGTCCTTGTGCTCCGGTCACCCGCGACCGATGACGTCATCGTAGCACAGCCCGACCGATGCCCTTCAGAGCACTCGGTACAATCTCGGGCAAGTCAGAAGCAGACAGCTTCGCACGGCTTGCGGAGACATCGACTACCGCCTCGGATCATGCGCGTGTTGCCGCCTACCCCAGCTGCCAGACATGCACCGGGTGCTCGTAGCCGCGCACCGGAATCTCGCCGCGCGAGACGGCGTCGTTGCAATCGTCGCCGAGCGCCTCGCGCACCGCGGAGGAAATCAGGAACTGCGAGCCGAGCTCCTTGTTGAGCGCCTCGAGCCGCGCGGCAAAATTCACGGTGTCGCCGATCACGGTGTATTCCTTGCGCCGGGGCGAGCCGATATTGCCGGCGACGACCTCGCCGATGTGGATGCCGATGCCGATGCGCAGCGGCCAGCTCGACGCCGCGTTGGTGCGCTTGTTCGCCGCGAGCATTTCACGCGCGGCGGCGACCGCCTGATGCGCGGCGTCGCCGGTCTCGAACGGCGCACCGAACAGCGCGAGAAAGCCGTCGCCCAAGAACTTGTTCACGATGCCGCCATGGCGATCGAGGATATCGACCAGCACGGCAAAGGCGCCGTCGAGCCTGTCCACCACCTCCTGCGGCGAGCGGGTGCGCGCGCCGGCCGTGAAGCTGCGGAAATCCACGAACATCACGGCGACGCGCCGGATGTCGCTCCCGGTGCCGGCGCCCTCCGTCATCAGACGTTCGACCACCTGCGGCGAGACGTGCTGGCCGAACAGATTGGTGATGCGATCGCGCGCGGTCGCGGCCGCGATGCTGGCCGCGAACTGCCGGCGCAGCTGCATGCCGACCGCGCCGGCCAGCACGCCGCAGATCAGGATGATCGCGCTGCGCGCGGCGTGATAGTAGATGCTGGTCTCGGCCGCGCCGCCGCCCGAGGGATGGAAGAACACTGCCATGTAGAACAGCTCGGTCGCCGCGACGAAGCCGGTGAAGGTCGAGAGCCAGAAGTCGAGCCGCAGCGTCGACAGGATGATGAAGACGAAATAGATCAGCGGCGCCACGAAGCCGAGCGCCTCCTGCGGCCCCATGCTTTTGATGTGCAGCGCCAGCACGACGGTCGGCAGCGACGTCTCGACCAGCACGCCGATGTAGCGCCGGACCACCGGCAGGTCGCGCCCCTTGCGCATGTGCCAGCTGATCGCCCCGTGCACCCAGAACTCGAACAGGATCAGCGGAACGGTGACGTAGAAGACGTAGACGGGGCTAAGATTGCCGTGCCAGACGCGGCTGACCGCGTCGGGCGCAAAGAAATACACCAGCAGACTGATCGCCGCGAGGGTAGCGGCGGTGCCGATCAGCACCTTGATGCGGAGCAGCTCGGTGGTCATCACCTCGCGCATCAGGGCGTGATGGAAATCGGCGGGTACGGTTGTGTCTGCCGCTGCGCTGTTTTTGTCCGAAGATTCCGCCATGCCTCCCACCCCGTCATTCCGGGGCGCGAAGCGCACCCGGAATCTCGAGATTCCGGGTTCGATGCTTCGCATCGCCCCGGAATGACGATCATTGATGGCATCCATCATAGCCTCAATCGAGCGTGCGGCGGAAGCGCGTCACCGCGATCGTCATGGCGAACAGCATCAGGGCGACCAGTGCGGCGGTGTCGTATTGCAGGTTCTGCATCGCCGCCCCCTTCAGCATGATGGCCCGGACGATGCGCACGAAATGGGTCAGCGGCAGCCCCTCGCCGATATATTGCGCCCAGACCGGCATGCCCGCGAACGGAAACATGAAGCCGGACAGCAGGATGCTCGGCAGGAAAAACATCATCGAGAGCTGCATCGCCTGCAGCTGGTTCTGCACGATGGTCGAGAAGGTGTAGCCGATCGACAGATTGGTGGTGATGAACAGCGTGGTGAGCAGCGCCAATAGCGTGAGGCTGCCGAGGACCGGCACGCCGAACAGCACGATGCCGATGGCGATGATCAGCGTGGCCTGGATGAAGCCGACCAGCACATAGGGGATGATCTTACCAAACATCACCTCGACCGGCTTGATCGGCATCGACAGCAGGCTCTCCATGGTGCCGCGCTCGATTTCGCGCGTCACCGACAGCGCGGTGAAGATCAGCATGGTCATGGTCAGGATGGTGCCGACCAGGCCGGGCACGATATTGAGGCGCGAGTCCGCCGCCGGGTTGTAGCGGGCGTGGGCGCGGATCTCGAACGGCATGTCCGGGGGATCGCCGACGTGCAGATCATGCGCCAGCGCGGATTGCACCAGCGGCCCGAGTGCGCCGAGCGCCGAGCCCGACGCGACCGGGTCGGTGGCGTCGGCCGCGACCAGCAGCGCCGGTCTGTCGCCGCGCCGCACCGCGCGCTCGAAGCCGCGCGGAATCTCGACGCCGAACAGCACTTTGCCGGATTGCAGCAGCTCGTCGAACTCCCCGACGGTGTGGACCTCGCGGACAAAATGGAAATAGGCGGTGTTCTCCATCGCCTTCAGGATCGAACGGCCGAGATCGCTGTCCTCCTGGGTCAGCACCGCGGTCGGCAGATTGCGCGGCGTGGTGTTGATGGCGTAGCCGAACAACGTCAGCTGCATCACCGGCAGCATGATGATCATGGCGAACGAGACGCGGTCGCGGCGAAGCTGGATGAACTCCTTGACCAGCATCGCGTAGCTGCGCCGCCAGAAGCCGAATGCCGGCTCCCTCGCCTCGCTGTTCTGGATCGTTTCCGTTGCGCTCATCGGACCCTATCCTTGAAAGTTATCCCTGGAGCGCCCCATCAGGTCGATGAAGACGTCTTCGAGCGACGGCTCGCTGGCCTGCCATTGCCATTTCGAATTGTCCCGATAGGGCGCGATCGCGGCCTCGAGCGCCGCCTTGTCGCGGCCGGAGACGTGCAGGCTGGTGCCGAACGGCGCCACCATGTCGACGCCGGGCTTATCCGTGAGCTCGGCCATCAGGCCGTTGAAATCCTCGCCCGTCACCGTCCAGGTCGACAGCGCGGAGGCGGCGATTACCTCGTCCACCGTGCCATGGGCCAGCAGATGACCGTAGGCAATGTAGGCGATCTCGTGACAGCGCTCGGCCTCGTCCATGTAATGGGTCGAGACCAGCACGGTGAGGCCTTCGGCGGCGAGCGCGTGGATTTCGTTCCAGAAATCGCGCCGCGCCTTGGGATCGACGCCGGCGGTCGGCTCGTCCAGCAACAGCAATTGCGGATTGGGCAACGTACAGGCGCCGAGCGCCAGCCGCTGCTTCCAGCCGCCGGAAAGGTTGGCGGCGAGCTGCTCCTCGCGGCCCTTCAGCCCGATCCGCGCGATCATGTCGGCCGCGGCGCCGCGCGCGTCCGGCATGCCATAGAGCCGCGCCACGAATTCGAGATTCTCGCGCACCGACAGATCCTGGTAGAGGCTGAAGCGCTGCGTCATGTAGCCGACCTTGCGCTTGATCTTGTCGGCATCGCGCCGGATGTCGTAGCCGAGGCAGGTGCCCTCGCCGCTGTCGGGCGTCAGCAGGCCGCACAGGATGCGGATGGTGGTGGTCTTGCCGCTGCCGTTGGGACCGAGGAAGCCGTAGATCGAACCGCGCTTGACCTGCATCGACAGGTCATGGACCACCTCGCGTCCGCCGAACGACTTGGTCAGGCCCTTCACATCGATGGCGATGGAGGATGCGTCGGACCGCGCGCTGGTGGAGCCGCCGTTCATCTGCGCTCCGCGACCGGCGTCTTGGGGTTGAGATAGATGCTGATCGGCTGACCGACGCGCAGCACATCGGGCCGGCTCGGCCGCGCCTGGATCAGATAGACCAGCTTGTTGCGCTCATCGAGGCTGTAGATGACCGGCGGCGTGTACTCCGCCGTGGTGGCGATGAAGTAGATCTTTGCCGTGAGGTCGGCGGCGCAATTGTCGCAGGTCACCCTCACCTCGTCGCCGAGCGCGAGCTTCGGCAGCTCGGCCTCCGGCACGAAGAAGCGCAGCTTCATGTTGCCGGGCGGCATGATCGACAGCACCGGGCGCTGCGCCTGCACCATCTCGCCCTCGCGGAAATAGATCTGCTGGATCGAGCCCGCGATCGGCGCAAAGCCCTTGCGACGGTCGAGCCGGGTCTGCGAGGTGTTGACCCGCGCCTCCGCGACGCGCAGCGCCGAGACCGCGGAATCCAGATTGGCCTGGGTGCCGGCGCCGGTGCCGCGCAGCGAGGCCGCGCGGTCGTAGCTCTGCCGCGCGTTGGCGAGGGTCGCGTTGTTCTGGTTGAGATCGGCGCGCTGCAGGTCGTCGTCGACCGAATAAAGCAGATCGCCGGGCTTGACCTCGTCGCCCTCGCGCACATTGAGCTTGATGACGCGGCCGGATTCATCGGGGCTGACGAAGATCATGTCGGCCTCGACCCAGCCCTGGAAACCGGGATCGCGCTTCTCGTTGCATCCGGCCAGCGCCGCCGCCAGCGCGGCTGCCGTCACGAGCTTCATCATGCGCGAGACGGTCATGGCTTGCTCCGTTCGCCGAAGATCAGGTCGAGATGAACCTTGAACATCGCGAGGGCATCGAGCGGCGCGTGCCGGGCAAACAGGCTCTGCCAGATCACCGCGACGATCGCGGGCGCCACGACGAGCTGGGGAAACTGCGCGAGCTGCCGCTGCCTGATCTCGCCGCGCGTGATCGCGAGCTGGATCAGCGCCTGCATCGCGGCCATCCCCTTCGACACCACCTCGCGGAAATAGAAGTCGGCGATCGTCGGGAAGCGCGGCCCTTCGGAGACGATCAGGCGGATGATGTCGCCGCGCCGGGTGGACACGACCTCGCGGATGAAGGTCTCGGCGAATCTCTCCACCGCATCGCGCACCGGGCCGGTGATGGTGGGCGGCGCGGCCATGCGATTGACCAAGGGCACGACGGCGGTGCGGATGAGCTCCTCGAACATCGATTCCTTGTCCTTGAAGTACAGATAGAGCGTGCCTTTGGCGACGCCCGCCCGCTTGGCGACATCGTCGAGCCGCGTCGCGGCAAAGCCGCGCGCGATGAACTCGTCCATCGCCGCCTCGACGATCGCGGCGCGTCGCTCTGCCGATTTCTCGGCGCGGTTCGCGGCGGGCTTCGGCTCAGGCAGCTTTGCCGAGGCCACCTTCGGGATCCTCGCCGCGGTAGCCCGGATCGTGGTGGTCCGGCGCTTGGCGGACCGGGAGCGGGTCGTTTCTTCGGTGCGCTTTGTCATGGCCACAATATGACTGACCAGTCAGTCATTGTCAATGCGTTGAAGGAAAACGTCTGCCGGCCGGAAGCGTTCCTGTCGGTCTTCGCGGCTCCTTAAGGGTGCGCCTGGGTTCGCGATCTCGCAGCGCAAATGCCCGAGTTTGCTGCCTATTTCCGTCCCTCGGGAGAACAGATGGCGCAGGGAAAGTCGGTTGCCGATCGCACCCGCGGGCCCTGTGCAACAAGAAGGCGCAGGGGTGGCACCGCAGGTGTAACCGGAGCAATCCGGCTTTCCCTGCGCGATGCGCTACGGCTCACTTCGTGCTCTCCCCGGCAAGATCGGGGGGATTTTGATACAAGCGATCGGCTGGGGGAAACACCTATGAGCGATTGGCTACACAACCTTTCTGTGCCGTGGATGGCCTTCATCGTCTTCGGCTTCACCTATCTTGTTGCCATTCTCATTTTCGCAGGCGTTGCGATCCTGTCGACCAAGGAGCGCGCAACGTCCTTCAAATCGATCTCACCCGGCATGTTGCCGGTGCTCGGCATCCTTTTCGGCCTGTTTGTCGCGTTCACCGCGGCACAGGTCTGGAGTGACAGCGACCGCGCCACCGCGGCGGTGAGCCGCGAAGCCAGTTCGCTGCGCGCGGTCGTCTTGCTCGCCGGCGGCCTGCCGCCGGAGCAGGAGGCGCGCCTGCGCGGCCTCGTTCGCGACTACGTCGAGGAAACCGTCGCCGTGGAATGGCCGATGATGGCGCGCCAGGCTGCATCGCTCAAGGCAGCGCCTCCCGCGCTGACCGCGGCATTGCGGCTTGTCGTGTCAACACCCGCGCAAAACCCGGGTCAGCAGACGACGCAGCACGAGATCATCACCAATCTGAATTCGGCACTCGATGCGCGACGACAACGGATCATCGTCAGCCAGACGGAAGTCGACTCGATCAAATGGTGGTGCCTCTACCTTCAGGCCATCTGCGAGCTATTGGTCATTGCCCTTGTTCACTGCGACAACCGGTTGGGATCCGCCATCGCGATGGGCCTGTTCGCGACCGGCGTGGCAACATCGGTTCTGCTGATTGCCGCGCACGATCGACCATTCACCGGTCAGATATCGATTGCGCCGACGCCATTGCTGCAGATCATGCCGGACAAGGAGGCGAGCCGATAAGCGCCGGACTGCGCTACGCTGGCTGCCCGGCTACGTGTGAAACTTCAGCCCGTCGAGGATCTTGTCGACCACCTTGCGCTCGGCGCGAATGGCGAGGCCGACCAGATTGAGCTCGCTGCGCGCAACCGCCTTCACCACCTCGCGGTTGGCGGCGTCATGCGTGGTCTTGAACATGTCCTCGGTGTAAAGCGCCGGCTGCACGTTGCGCGCCAGCGCGCGCTCCAGCGCCCGCGACAGCGCGGGCCCGTCGGCGCCGTAGATCAGGATCGGCTGGCCGATCAGGGAGAGATATCTGGTCCCCGAGCCGTCCTGGTAATTCTCCCCGATGCATTCGGGAAAGGAAGCTGCGATGCCGCCGGCCAGAAACGACGCCACGTTGAGCTTCTGCCAGACTTCCAGGTCGGTGCGGATCACGACCGCGATCTTGGTGTCGAACTGCATGGCGATAAATCTATCCGCAGGTTGACGACAAACGCCAGTTCTGACCGCGCATCCCTCATCTGCCCGCCAGGCGCTGACGTTCGTTTCTTAAGCAACCTACGGGCAGCCCCTGCCCGCCTGAAGGGCGACGTCGCGGCCGGCGAAGCTGATATCGCTGCGGCGAAGAAGCTCAACCCACACGTCGACCACTAGCCGTGCGACGTCGCAAACGCCCGGCCCCGTGCCGGGACGGAAAGCGATAGTCAGGTCCTGCGCCGCGTAGTAGGCTTCGGGCGTTCAATTATCATCAGCATATTTCAGGGCATTGCATCATGATCAGCAAGGCCGATGTTGTTGTTATTGGTTCGGGCGGATTGGGCGCGGCCACAGCCTATTACCTGAGCAAGCGTGAAGGTCTCAGCGTCGCCCTTGTCGACAAGCATGAGATCGGATCGCAAACCTCGCCCCGCGCGGCAGGCATGGTGAGCTGCGCGCGCAAGAGCGACCTGATGATCGGCCTCATCAAGGACGCATGTCGCAAGATCGAGACGTTCACGGAAGAAACCGGTCAGCCGCTCGACTGGGTGCATTCGGGCAGCCTGAAGGTTGCGCGCCGGCCGCAGGACGCCGAAGTGATCGAGGACGACTTCGAGCGCGGACGCCGCACCGGCCTCGATGTCGAGCTGATCTCTCCGGAAGAGGCGAGCGGTCTCAATCCGTTCCTGCAGCCGGCGGGTGTCGTCGCGGCGATGCGGATCGGCGACGACCGGTATTTCGACCCGGCGCAGGTTGCCGTCGGATTCGCCAAAGCCGCGGCGGCCAATGGTGCAACCTTGCTGCCGAAGACCGACGTGCGCGCCGTCAACATCGTCGGCGGCACCGTGATCGGTGTGACCACCGCGAACGGCGTCATTGAAAGTCCGGTTGTCGTCGATGCGGCCGGTGCGTGGACCCGGCAGGTCGCGGAGGCGAGCGGGATTCGCGTGCCGCTGGTGCCGACCCGGCAGCAATTGATCGTCACCGAGCCTTTGGATGGCGCGCGTGCCGACTTGCCGATGATCCGCATCATGGATGCCGCGGTGTATACCCGCCCGTGTCAGGGCGGTTTCCTGTGGGGTGTTTACGAGGAAACGCCGCGCTTCTTCGACATGCAATCGCTTGGGGCCGGCTTCGACGTCAAGGACATGCCGCTCGACATCGGCGTGCTTCATGCAGCCGCCGATGAGGTCAAGGACCAGCTCCCGTTCCTGCAAACCGCCAAGGTGCGGGAGTTTCGCGGCGGCATTCCGACGATGACCGCCGACGGCCATCATATTCTTGGCCCGGCCGCCGGCGTGGCCGGCTTCTATTTTGCGAGCGGGTGCAACGTCGCCGGTCTGTCGATCTCGCCGACCGTCGGCGAGGCGCTTGCGGCCTGGATCGTGGACGGCGAGCCGCTCGTCGATCTATCGCCGATGTCGGTCACGCGGTTCAAAGACCAATCGTGGTCTGAAGATCAATTGGAGCGCGACGCCGCCTGGCAATACCGACACTTCTACGGTGCCGTCTGAGCGCGGCTCGGACATAGGGCTATCAGCGCACTTTGCCAGTCAAGCGGACCTTGCGATCGGCGGCCGCCCTACCCCTTGGCGTCGCAGGCCCAGGCGCGGATCACGCATTCCTTGCCGCCATAGTCGTAGCACTTCTTGGTCGCGGCATTGAGCGAGCTCGAGATCTTCGGCGCTACGGCATAGCCATGGGCACCGCAAGGATTCTTCATGTCGATCGAGAGCGCGGCGCAGGCCCGCTTCATGGTGACGGTGGTGCAATCGCCCTTGCACTGCTTCAACGCCGCGGCACGCGCCGCGCCTTCCGCCGGATAATCGTAGGCCTGGCCGTAGGCTCCGCACTTGCCGACCGCGAACGCGCCGGCCGCGCGCGCCTTGGGCACGAAGGTCTCCACGGAGAAACGCGCGGCGCCGAGCAGCAATGTCAGAACGAGAATCGTCAGCGCGCGACGCTGCGCGGCGGCGGTCGAAATGATCAAACGGAAATCCCCCAAAGTCCGGCACGGACTCTACGCAGGGGTCGTTTCCAGATGGTGAATGACGGGTTGAGGGCGACGCTGCTCCATCCACCCGTCGTCCCGGCGAAAGCCGGGACCCATAACCACAGGCTTGAGTTATTGAAAGAAGCTGTGGCCCCAACGTCGCGCAATCATCACCGTCGGTGGTAATGGGTCCCGGCCTTCGCCGGGACGACGCGGATAGTGTTTAACTCCGCCTTGCCGCTTCCAGCGCCTGCGGCGTGTCGATGTCGAGGAAGGCGCTGTTGCCTTCGACAGGGACCTCGGCGACCACCTCGGCATGCTTGGTGATCAAGTGACGCGCGCCGATGTCGCCGTCGAGCGTCATCAGCTCCTTGAAGAAGCGCCTTGACCACAGCACCGGATTGCCGCGGCGGCCCTCGCTGACGGGGACCGCGATCAAATGGCCGCGGTCCGGCGCGAAGGTCTCGATCAGGCGATCGATCAGCTTCGCATCGATCAGCGGCATGTCGCCGAGGCAGACGATCGCGCCGTCGGCGCTGTCCGACACCGCCGAGATGCCCGCCTTGACCGAGCTGGCGAGACCGCCGGCGAAACCCGGGTTGCGGACGAACTTGACCTTGAGGCCATCGAGCGCCTGCTCGACCAGCTCGGCTTGATGCCCGGTGACGACGATCACCTCGGAAGCCTTCGACGCCAGCGCCTGCTCGGCGACGATGCGCGCGAGCTTCTTGCCGTCGAGCTCGGCGAGCAGCTTGTTCGGGCCGCCCATCCTGGTCGAGCGGCCGGCGGCAAGCACGATTGCGGCGACGTTGCGGTTGCCTTCGGTGTCCGGCACGGTGCGCGGCTGCGGCCGCGTCACGATCTCCATCAGCAGGCCGCCGACGCCCATGCCGGTGAGATCCGACCGCTTCACCTTGATGCCGGCGAGCAGCCGCATCAAGACCCAGTCAAAGCCGTTCTCGACCGGCGAACGCGCGCAGCCCGGCGCGCCCAGCACCGGCACGCCGCCGGCGCTGCCGATCAGCAGCAGATTGCCCGGATCGACCGGCATGCCGAAATGCTCGACGGCGCCGCCGATCTCGGTGATCGCAGCGGGAATGACATCGCGGCGGTCGGCGATCGCGGACGCGCCGAACACGATGACGAGCTCGGCGCCCAGCTCGAGCAATTCCTTGATCGAGGCGGCGAGCACCGTCTCGTCATGCGGCACGCGGCGCTCGGCGATGATGGCGGCGCCGGCCGGCGCGAGCCGTTCGGCGGTGACGCGCAGCGTCTTGTCGATCACCTTCGGCGCGAGGCCGGGCAGCAGCGTCGAGACCACGCCGACCTTCTGGATCACGTAGGGCGCGATCCGCAGCGTGTCCTTGCCGGCGACCGCGACGGCGGCATCGCGTAAGCGCCCCTCGACGCCGAACGGAATCAACTTGACGGTCGCGATCATCTCGCCTTCGACCACCGGCTTGAACGCGGCGAGGGTGGCGAAGGTGATGGCCTCGTCGACATCGTTGATGCGGTCGACCGCGGCGCGATCGATCACCAGCACGCCGGGGCGCGCCGCGAACAGATTGGCGCGGCCGGTGAAGGCGCGCTCGACATTGACGCCCTCGCCTGCCACCGCCTGCGCGATGCTGGCGGCCGCGGCGTCCTCGGAGACGTCGCCCTCGTCGAGCCGGACCACGACGATCTCGTCGACGCCGGCCTTGGTCAGCGCCTCGACCTCGGCGGGGCCGATCGTGGTGCCCTTCTTGAGCACCAGCGCGCCCTGGCGGAGGGTATGAACGGTGACGCCGCCAATCGCGTCGGCCGGACTGGCGGGACCGAATTTCATGCCGCTTCTTCTTTTTGCTTGGAGTTTTCTTTGGGAGGCAGGCGCAGCTGCGCGGTGATCTCGGCCATGATCGCGACCGCGATCTCCGACGGCGATACCGCGCCGATGTCGAGGCCGATCGGCGCGTGGATGCGCGCGATGTCGCTGTCCCTGGCGCCCTGCGCGCGCAGCCGCTCGGCGCGCTTGGCGTGGGTCTTCCGCGAGCCGAGCGCGCCGATATAGAAGCAGTCGCGGTCGAAGGCGTGCAGCAGCGCCGGATCGTCGATCTTCGGATCATGCGTCACTGCGACGAAGGCCGTGTAGTGATCGACATTGAGCGGCGGCAGCGCGACGTCGGGCCATTCGGCGACCAGCGGCACGTCGGGGAAGCGCTCCGGGCTCGCAAACGCGGTGCGCGGATCGACCACCGTGACGTCATAGTCGAGCGAGCGCGCCAGCGGCGCCAGCGCCTGGCTGATATGGACCGCGCCGATGATCACGAGCTTTGCGGTCGGCGCGTAGACGTTGAGGAACAGCTTCTTGGTGCCGACCTCGACATTGCCGCTCTTGCCCATCCGCAGCTGCTTTGAGAGCTCGGCGCGCAGCGGATCGGCGGCGATGTCCGCGGCCTTGACCAGACGCTGATCGCCATTGGCGGTGTCGGTGACGACGATCACCGGGCGGCGCGCGGCGCGCTCGGCGTTCAGTTCTTTGAGGATCTCGAGCTTCACGGCTAACCGACCTTCTCGACGAACACGCGGATGGTGCCGCCGCAGGACAGGCCGACATTCCAGGCGGTCTCGTCGGCGACGCCGAATTCGAGCATCTTGGGCTGGCCGCTCGCGATCACGTCGAGCGCTTCCGTCACGACCGCGCCCTCGACGCAGCCGCCGGAGACCGAGCCGAGGAACGTGCC
This sequence comes from Bradyrhizobium sp. UFLA06-06, assembly GCF_054820065.1. Classification (NCBI taxonomy): domain Bacteria; kingdom Pseudomonadati; phylum Pseudomonadota; class Alphaproteobacteria; order Hyphomicrobiales; family Nitrobacteraceae; genus Bradyrhizobium; species Bradyrhizobium sp. UFLA06-06. The sequence goes on along the minus strand of NZ_JADFUD010000004.1, from coordinate 74,099 downwards.
GTCGTCATTGATGACGAGGCTCGAGCCGGCCGGGCGCGGCGCCGAGCCCCAGGTCTCGACCACAGTGGCAAGCGCCACGCCATGACCCTCTTTCTGCCAGGTCTCGGCGGCCTGCAGAATGTCTTCGTCGCGGTTCAGCATGGCGGCCTCCTGTGAAATCGGATGCTTCTTAGGCTACAGAGCGGATCAGGCTGCGGTGGTGCGCCGGCGGCGGGGACGACAGCGCCCCGATCAAGCCCTTGATGGACGTCAAGTTATGCACCGGGCGAAATTCGTCAACGTGGGGCAACATCATTTTGATGCCCTGCGCCTTGGCCTCGAAGCCGGAGTAGCGCAGCAGCGGATTGAGCCAGATCAGGCGGCGGCAGGAACGGTGCAATCGGTCCATCTCGAAGGCCAGTTTGGCATCAGCCTCCCGTTCTAGTCCATCGGATATAAGGAGGACGATGGCGCCCTGCCCGAGCACCCGGCGGGCCCAGAGCTGGTTGAAGCTGTGCAGTGAGGTCGCGATCCGCGTCCCGCCGGCCCAGTCCTCGACCGAGGACGAGCAGCTCGCCAGCGCCTCGTCGGGGTCACGGGCCCGCAACGCCCGCGTCACATTGGTCAGGCGGGTGCCGAACAGGAATACCGAGACCCGCTTGCGGGCGTCGGTGATGGCATGCAGGAAATGCAGGAACAGGCGGGTGTACTCGCTCATCGAGCCCGAGATATCGAGCAGCGCCACGATCGGCGCCGGCTTCTCGATCCGGCCGAGCTTTCTGATATCGATGATCTCGCCGCCGGTGCGCAGCGAGTTGCGCACGGTGCGGCGCATGTCGAGCCGCAAGCCCCGCGCGTCCGGCTGGTAGCGGCGGGTCACGAGCTCGGCCTGCGGCAGCCGCATCTTGGCGATCTCGCGCGTCACCTCGGCGATCTCCGCCGCGGTCATCTGCGCAAAATCCTTCTTCTGCAGGATCTCCTTGTCGGAGACTGAGAGCTTGAGCTCCTGCTCCTGGGCCTGCGGACGCTCTTCGCTCCGCGCCGGCTGCGCCATCGCCTCCTGGACCCGGCGCGAGGCCGGCGGCGGCTTCTTCCTGGCGTGGTCGGGCAGCGGGACGGAATCCAGCATGCTCTTCCACTCCTCGGCTGCGCGGAAGAACAGCATAAAGGCCTGGCGGAAGATCAGCACGTGCTCATGGCGCTTGACGAAGATCGCTTCCAGCGTGGCGTAGAAATCGGAGCGATGCCCGACCTCGATCAGCTGCAGCGCGTCGAGCGCATCGATCACCGAGCCCGGCCCCACGGGAAGCCCGGCCGCCCGCAGCGCGCGGGCAAAGCCGATCACGTTGTCGGCCATGTGGCCGGTCGGAGGCGCGAGGTGGTTGATCGCCATTGTCGTTTGGCCTCGTCATTCCGGACCGCACGAAGTGCGGATCCGGAATCTGGAGATTGCGGCGCGAGATTCCGGGTTCACGCTTCGCGTGCCCCGGAATGACGGCTAGTCGCTCGTCGCTTCCTTCAATGTCTTCTGCAGCGCATCGCCCTGCATGCGCGCGATGTCGTCCTGATATTTCAAGAGCGCGCCCAGCGTGTCGCCGACCACCTGCGGGGTCAGCGAGCGGGCGTCGAGCTCGGACAGCGCGGTGGCCCAGTCGATGGTCTCGGCGACGCCCGGCGACTTGTAGAAGTCCTGGTTGCGCAGCGCCTGCACGAAGCGGACGACCTGCTGCGACAGCTTTGCGGAAATGTTCGGCACCCGCGACTTGACGATCGCGAGCTCGCGCTCGGCGGAGGGATAATCTACCCAGTGATAGAGGCAGCGCCGCTTCAGCGCGTCATGAATCTCGCGCGTGCGGTTCGAGGTGATGATCACGATCGGCGGCGCCGGCGCCTTCACGGTGCCAAGCTCGGGGATCGTGACCTGGAAGTCGCTGAGGATTTCCAACAGATACGCCTCGAATGCCTCGTCGGCGCGGTCGAGCTCGTCGATCAAGAGCACCGGCGGCCCCGCGACATCGGGCTCGAGCGCCTGCAGCAGCGGCCGCTTGATCAGGAAGCGTTCGGCGAAAATGTCGCTCGCGAGCTGGTCGCGATCGGTATCGCCGGAAGCCTCCGCAAGGCGGATCGCGATCATCTGCGCCGCGCTGCTCCACTCATAGACGGCGGAAGCGACGTCGAGGCCTTCATAGCATTGCAGGCGGATCAGCTTGCGCCCGAGCGCCGCCGACAACACTTTTGCGATCTCGGTCTTGCCGACGCCGGCTTCGCCCTCGAGGAACAGCGGCCGGCCCATCCGCAGCGCGAGATAGGTCACGGTCGCGAGCGACCGCTCGGCGAGATAGCCGCGCGAGGTCAAGAGATCCTCGAGCGCATCGACGGAAGTGGGTAACGCCGATGCACTCATGGAACAGCCAGTCTTCGAACGAGAGTGAGCAAAGTCACGTCTTGGTACTTAGTCCTTGGCGTTCGCGGTTTCCACCGCCCTGCGCGTCAAAACGCCGATCAGATGCGCGCGGTATTCCGCACTGCCGTGCAGGTCGCTGTTCAGCCCGTCGGCCGAAACCGCAATGCCGTCGAGCACCTTGTGCGAGAAACGCTTCTTAAGAGCGTCCTCGAACGCGGTGACGCGGAACACGCCGTCGGAGCCCGCACCGGTGACCGCGACGCGCACGTCGGACGGACGCTTGGCCACGAACACGCCAACCAACGCATAACGCGAGGCCTGGTTGCGGAACTTGACGTAGGCCGCCTTCTTCGGCAGCGGGAACATCACCTTGGTGATGATTTCGTCGGCCTCCAGCGCGGTCGAGAACAGGCCCTGGAAATACTCCTCGGCCTTGAGGCGGCGCTTGTTGGTGACGATGGTCGCGCCCAGCGCCAGCACCGCGGCCGGATAGTCGGCGGTCGGGTCGTTGTTGGCGAGCGAGCCGCCGATGGTGCCGCGGTGGCGCACCGCGGGATCGCCGATCAGGCCGGCCAGTTCGGCCAGCGCCGGGATCGCCTCGCCGACGACCGCGGAGCTCGCGACTTCGGCGTGCTTGGCGGTGGCGCCGATGACCAGCGAGCGGCCCTTCATCTCGATCGTGTCGAGACCTTCGATATGGGAGAGGTCAACCAGATGCGGCGGGCTGGCGAGCCGCTGCTTCATGACCGGCACCAGCGTGTGACCGCCGGCGATCAGCTTGGCGTCCTCGTTCTTCACCAGGAGGTTGGCGGCCTGCCGCACGGTGCCGGGACGGTGATATTTGAATTCGTACATTGGAATGTCCTGATCGCAGATCGCGATATTTACTGGGGCATGATCTTTTCGGAAAACCGCTTCACACTTTTCCGGATCATGCCCTAGGCGAGGTCCGATTTGGCCATCGCCTTGGCGCCGGCGGCGATCGAAGCGACGATGTTCTGGTAGCCGGTGCAGCGGCACAGATTGCCTTCCAGCTCCTCGCGGATCACCTCGTCGGAGAGCTCGTGGCCCTTGCGATGGACCAGGTCGACCGCGGTCATGATCATGCCCGGCGTGCAAAAGCCGCACTGCAGGCCGTGATGCTCGCGGAAGGCCTCCTGCATCGGATGCAGCGGCGCGCCATCGGCCGCCAGCCCCTCGATGGTCTTGACCTCATGACCGTCGGCCATCACCGCAAGCGTCGTGCAGGACTTCACCGCCTTGCCGTCCAGATGCACGACGCAGGCGCCGCACTGCGAGGTGTCGCAGCCGACATGGGTGCCGGTCAGCCGCAGGTTTTCGCGCAGAAACTGGACCAGAAGGGTACGGGGGTCGACATTCGCGTTCACGGGGTTGCCGTTCACGATCATTGAAATCTTGGCCATCAGCACTCTCTTATCTGCGCCACCGCATATCGGCGAAGCAGGCGGTTTTAGATCATTCCAGACGGCATAATATGGGTGCGCCCCGCGATGGGCAACCTTTCGAGCCACCCATCCAGGACATAACGGCAAGACATGGCCGGACCTGAATAATCCAGCCGAAAGGCGGGGCTAACCCTGCACCGCCTTGGCGAAATTTGCAAAGAATTCATCGGCCAGCTTCTTCGCGGCGCCGTTGATCAGGCGCTGGCCGAGCTGGGCGAGCTTGCCGCCGATCTGGGCCTCCACATTGTAGCTCAGAAGCGTGCCGCCATCCTTGTCGGCTAGGCCAACGGTGGCGCCGCCCTTGGCGAAGCCGGCGACCCCGCCCTCGCCTTCGCCTGAGATCTTGTAGCCGTTCGGCGGGTCGAGATCGCTCAATGTGACCTTGCCCTTGAAGCGGGCGGAGACCGGGCCGACCTTCATCTTGGCGGTGGCGCGGAAGCCGCCCTCGTCGGTCTTCTCCAGCTCTTCGCAGCCGGGAATGCAGGCCTTCAACACTTCGGGATCGTTGAGCTTGTCCCACACAGCCTGGCGCGGCGCTGCAAGCTGGACTTCGCCGGTCATTGTCATGGCCATGGGGGATCTCCTCGATCGCTAGAACCTTTTCCCCCAAGTAAAGCAGCCGGGGCGCAAAGGAAAGGGCACCTTCGGAGGATGAGCGATGCATATTCGCAACCGCAGCAAGCCAAGCCCGTTGTTCACGAAATCGCGCAATCCGCGGTGTTGAAAATGCAGGCAGCTCCGGGGCATTGGCAGGGACGCGCGGGAATGGTTAGGTCGCCGGCCATGAGCACAGCCCTCTCTCCCCTGCTCGCGCCGATGCTGTCGAGCGCCGCGATGCGCGCGGTGTGCGACGACGCCGCCACGCTGCAGAACATGCTGGATTTCGAGGCCGCGCTGGCCCGCGCCGAGGCGGCCTGCGGGGTGATTCCCGCGGCTGGCGCGGGACCGATCGCTGCGGCGTGCAAGGCCGAATCATTCGACCTGGCCGCGCTGGCCGACGCCGCGACGCGGTCCGGCAATCTGGCGATCCCGCTGGTGAAGGCCCTGACCGCCAATGTCGCCAAGGCGGACGCCGAGGCGGCGCGCTACGTGCATTGGGGCGCGACCAGCCAGGACGTCATCGACACCGCGACCATGTTGTCGCTGCGCGCGGGGATCGACGCGCTGCTGGCCGACCTCGACCGCGCCGTTGCGGGCTTCGCCGGACTTGCGCGCGCCCATCGCGACACCGCCGTGGTGGCGCGGACCTGGCTGCAGCACGCGCTGCCGATGCCGTTCGCTCTCAAGCTCGCCGAATATGCCGCGGCGCTGCATCGCTCCCGCAAGCGGCTGCAACACCTGCGCCGCGAGACGCTGGCGTTGCAATTCGGCGGCGCCGCCGGGACGCTCGCCGCGCTTGGCGACAAGGGCCTCGCGGTCGCCGCCGCCCTTGCGCAAGAGCTCGATCTGCCGCTCCCGGATGCACCCTGGCATACCCATCGCGACCGCATCGCCGAGGCCGCGTCGGTGTTCGCGATCCTCGCCGGCAGCTGCGGCAAGATCGCACGCGACGTTTCGCTGATGATGCAGACCGATGTCGGCGAAGCGTTCGAGCCCGCAGGCGCCGGCCGCGGCGGCTCCTCCACCATGCCGCACAAGCGCAATCCGGTCGCTGCCGCGAGCGCGCTGGGGGCTGCGACCATGGCGCCGAATCTCGCCGCCACGATCTTCGCCGCGCAGGTGCAGGACCATGAGCGCAGCGCCGGCCCGTGGCATGCGGAATGGCCGACATTGCCGGCCCTGATGCTGGTGATCTCGGGCGCGCTTGCCGCCATCGTTGATCTCGCCGAAGGGCTCGAGGTCGATGCGGCGCGGATGCGCAGCAATCTCGATGCGACCCATGGGTTGATCATGGCGGAAGCCGTCACCTTCGCGCTCGCCGACAAGATCGGCAAGAGCGACGCCCATCATCTGATCGAGGCCGCCAGCAAGCGCGCGGTCGCGGAGAAGAAGCATCTGCGCGAGGTGCTGTCGGCGGATGCCAAGGTCACCGCACATCTCGACGCGAAACGAATCGCGGAGCTGTTCGAGCCGATGGCCTATCAGGGCGCCTCGCAAGCGCTGATCGACCGCCTGCTGGCTTCACTGGATGACAAATAGCGACGATGTCGTTGCCGGACAAAAGCGCGAAGCGCGTCTTCGCGCAGATGACCCGGCAAGCGCATGACGAGAGGGACAAGACGATGCCGATGATCAACGCCGACGGGTGCCTGCTCAACGTTCAGGTGGACGGCCGCGACGGCGGACCGACCTTGATGCTGTCGAACTCGCTCGGCTGCACCTTGCAGATGTGGGAGCCGCAGATGCGGGCACTGACGCAGCTGTTCCGCGTCATCCGCTACGACCGCCGGGGTCACGGCAAATCCGGCGTGCCGGCGGGCCCCTACTCTATGGAGCGGTTCGGCCGCGACGTGCTGGCGATCCTCGACGATCTCAACATCGAGAAGGTGCATTGGTGCGGGCTGTCGATGGGCGGCATGGTCGGACAGTGGCTGGGAGCGAATGCTCCGGAAAGATTCGGCAAGATCATCCTCGCCAACACCGCCTGCTACTATCCCGATCCGACCAACTGGCTCAACCGCATCAAGGCGGTGAAGGAAGGCGGCATCGCCGCCGTTGCCGACACCGTGATCGCGGGCTGGCTGACCGCCGATTTCCGCGAGCGCGAGCCGGAGACCGCGGCGCGCATGAAGGCGATGCTGGTTGCCTCGCCGGTCGAAGGCTATCTCGCCTGCTGCGAGGCGCTGTCGACACTCGACCAGCGCGCGCTGCTGCCCAGGATCAAGAGCCCGACCCTGGTGATCGCAGGCAAGCAGGACATGGCGACGCCGGTGTCGGCGGGTGAGATGATCCGCAGCGGCATTCCCGGCGCCAGCATGACGCTGCTCGATGCCGCGCATATTTCCAACGTCGAGCAGTCGCACGCCTTCACCGAAGCCGTGGTCGGCTTCCTGACGCAACGGTAACGGTCATCGTCATTCCGGGGCGATGCGAAGCATCGAACCCGGAATCTCGATCCGCATCCATAACCTCGAGATTCCGGGTTCGGTCCTGCGGACCGCCCCGGAATGACGCAACCGGAAAGGATGCTCTATGGGCGACAATCAGTGCGTAGCCCGGATGCAGCGAAGCGAAATCCGGGACAAGTCTTTGGGCCAACGCTGAAGCCCCGGATTGCGCTGCGCTCCATCCGGGCTACGATTTCATGAGGAGACATCCATGGACGACAATCAGCGCCGCGACGACGGCATGACGCAGCGCCGCAAGGTGCTGGGCAATGAATGGGTCGACAAGTCGATCAAGAACCGCAACGCGTTCAACACCGACTTCCAGGACCTGATCACGCGCTACGCGTGGGGCGACATCTGGACCCGGCCGCATTTCGATCACCGCACCCGCCGCGTGCTTGTGATCGGCACCATGGTCGCACTCGGCCAGTGGGACGAATTCCGCCTGCATGTGCGCGCGGCGCTCGCCGAGGGCGGCTTCACGCCCGAGGACATCAAGGAGATCCTGCTGCAGCAGGCGATCTATTGCGGCGTGCCGGCGGCCAATCACGCCGTCAAGGAAGCCGGCGCGATCATTGCCGAGCTAGGGCTGCTGAAGGGATAGCTGGCTCGCAGGCGCGCCCACCTCGACGACAGGCGCCTCAACGGCTCGCTTCGGCGAGGTCTCGAACAACATCACGATCGCGGTGCCGAGCAGCATCAGAAGCTCGGATGCATGCATGCGCAGCGCTTCGACCTCGCCGACCTTGGAAGCGATCATCATGCTGGCGAAGCTCAGCACGCTGCCGAGGCAGAGCGCCACCGCCAGCGCCTCGTCGGCGCCGCTGCTGCTCTTGCGCAGCGGCGAGAACGCGGTCATCGCGAGGAAGACCGCGAAGAACGCCACCACGGTGATCCGCGCCAGCGCGAGCAGCCATGCGAGGCGCACCGTCGCCATCTTGCCGAGGTGCAGATAGTCGCTGGCATAGAACGCGATCGACACGCTCGGCCGCTCATAGAGGCCGTGGATCGGCGACACCATGATGCTGAAGGCAATGATGGTCCAGACCGGAATGAAATAGGCCGCAAGCAGCGCGCCGTTGAAGGAGCTGATCCGCCAGTTGTTCGACATTGCCGCTTCCCGTGCTTCCCGCGCCTTATCCGATCGGCGACGATTCAGGGCGCGAGCTAACGCCGATCAATTGCCGGCAGCAATTTAAACCCTTTGTTAAGGTTAAGCGCGATGCGATGGTTCCGGATCGATGCGATCGGGGCCCGGCCGGGATCGGCGCGAGATCGGCGCCAGCCGGGATAAAGGGGGTAAAATGACCGAAAGAACGCGCGTTTTCGTCGCAACGCCCTGCTACGGCGGCGATCTGAAGATGGCCTATGTGTTGTCCGCCCTGAAGCTTCAGGCCGCGGCCACGGCCCGGGGCATCGACATCCAGTTTCATCTGATCGGGAACGAATCGCTGATCGTGCGCGCCCGGAACGAACTGGCCCACCAATTCCTTGCATCCGGCGCCAGCCATCTCCTGTTCATCGATGCCGATATCGGGTTCGAACCCGAGTCCGTCTTCCGGCTGCTGGATTGCGGCACTGACGTTTCGGCCGCGGCCTATCCGCTCAAGCACATCGATTGGGCCAAGGTGCAGCGGGCTGCGGAGGCCAAGCGCAAGAACCTTGCGTCATCCTCGCTGGACTATGTCGTCACATGGGAGGGCGACCAGATCACGGCGCGCGGCGACGGCTTCGCCAAGGTCCGATATGCCGGAACCGGCTTTCTCATGATGAAGCGATCGGCCCTCGTCAGGCTGTGCGACGCCCATCCCGAACTCAAATATCGGGCGAACCACAAGAGCAACGACTTGAACACCGGCGACCTGGTTCGCGCCGACCTCGACCGCGTGTCGCTGTTCGAATGCATGATCGACAAGACGACCGGCGAGTATTTGTCCGAAGATTACGCGTTCTGCCGGCGCTGGATCGATCTCGGCGGCGAAATCTGGCTCGACCTTCGAAGCGAGCTCACGCATTTCGGTTCGTACGCCTTCCGCGGCCGCTTCGCCGACCAGTTGGCCTGAACAAGACAGCCCAAGCGAAAAGGATTTAAGCCTGAACAAGGAAGGCCTCGCCTTTCGGCGAGGCCTCCCTGCTAGTTCGGCTCAACTGTCCGAATTAGCGCTCCGGATTGGGCTTCTGGCCCTGCCGGCCCGGATCCTGCTGTTGCTGGCCGGGCTTCTGGCCGCCGCCCTGCTGCTGCTGGCCGGGCTTCTGATTGGGGTTCTGGTTCGGCTGTCCCGGATTCTGATTTGGGTTGCTCATTCAGCTACTCCCTTTGCTTTCATGAAGCTGGGGACAACGCGCGCGTCGGAAGCGCGGTTCTCGGGGAACACGGGTTCCGGCGTGATCATTGCAGGGCAAAGCCATGTCGGCCCTGTGACATCGGAACCGCATCCGCCAAACTAGTTATGTACAAGCCCTTTCCGCTGCTGCCACGCTGTTGCCGCGGCCGGGGTTCCACTGTTAGAAAACGACACGACGCGACGGATCAGGCTGCCGGGGCCCTCGCCGCGTCACCCTCGACGTAGCGTTTTCGAGCGAAGTGGGAACCGGTTCGCGTGAAGAAAGCGCGTCCAGATCAACACGAGAGCCTGGTCGGTTCTCAACCGAACAGGCTCTGACGGCAGCGTATGGATTATTTCGCCCAGCAATTGATCAACGGCCTCGTGCTCGGTTCGATCTACGGCCTGATCGCCATCGGCTACACGATGGTCTACGGCATCGTCGGCATGATCAATTTCGCGCATGGCGACATCTTCATGATCGGCGGCTTCATCGCGCTGATCTCGTTCCTGGTGCTGGTGTCGCTCGGGCTCACCGCGATCCCCCTGATCCTCCTGATCGTGCTGCTGGTCTCGATGGCGATCACCGCGCTCTATGGCTGGACCATCGAGCGCATCGCCTACCGACCCTTAAGGCATTCGTTCCGCCTGGCGCCGATGCTGTCGGCGATCGGCATGTCGTTCGTGCTGACCAATTTCTCGCAGGTGTCGCAGGGCGCGCGGGTGAAGCCGGTGCCGCCGATCATCACCGGCGGCTATACGCTGCACGAAGGCTCGTCGGGCTTCGCCGTGCAGCTCTCCAACATCCAGATCATGGTGGTGCTGGCCACCATCGTGGTGCTGGCGCTGTTCACCTGGCTGGTCTCGCGCACCCGGCTCGGACGCGACATGCGCGCCTGCGAGCAGGACCAGACCATGGCCGCGCTGCTCGGCGTCGACGTCGACCGCACCATCTCGATGACCTTCGTGATCGGCGCCGCGCTCGCCGCGGTCGCAGGCATGATGTATCTCTTGTATTACGGCCTGGTCGATTTCTTCATGGGCTTCGTCGCCGGCATCAAGGCGTTCACCGCCGCCGTGCTCGGCGGCATCGGCTCGCTGCCGGGCGCGATGCTCGGCGGGCTCGCGATCGGCCTGATCGAGACGTTCTGGTCGGCCTATTTCTCGGTGGAGTACAAGGACGTCGCCGCGTTCTCGATCCTGATCGTGGTGCTGATCTTCATGCCGACCGGCCTGCTTGGCCGTCCCGAAGTCGAAAAAGTCTGACAGGCACTTCGTGAGCGCGACCTCAGCCCGCCCCTCGCACGCCGCGCAGCCCTCGGGCAGCGCCTTCATTCTCAAGAAAGCCCTGATCAGCGCCCTTGTCGCGCTGGTGCTGTTCTCGCTGATGATCGGCATTCGCACCGAGGCCGGGCCGCAGGGCGGCCTGATCTACTGGACGCGGTTCGGCGACCTCGCAGCCCTCGTTGGCGCGGTGTTCGGCGGCAGCATCGTCGTCGAGTTGCTGCGGCAATGGTGGGGGCCGGTCGACAAGGACCGCGTCGTGCCGAAGCCGGTGCAATCGGCGATGTCGTTCGCTGGCCGCTGGCTGGCGCCGGCGCTCCTGGTGTTCACCTTCCTCGTGCCTGTCATCTTCTACAACCAGCGCTACATTCTCGACCTGTCGATCCTGGTCCTGACCTATGTGATGCTGGGATGGGGATTGAACGTCGTGGTCGGCCTCGCCGGCCTGCTCGACCTCGGCTATGTCGCGTTCTACGCGGTCGGTGCCTATTCCTATGCGTTGCTTGCGACCAATTTCGGATTGTCGTTCTGGGTCTGCCTGCCGCTTGCCGGCATCCTGGCGGCGTTCTGGGGCGTGCTGCTCGGCTTCCCGGTGCTGCGGCTGCGCGGCGACTATCTCGCGATCGTGACGCTCGCCTTCGGCGAGATCATCCGCCTCGTCATCATCAACTGGCAGAGCCTGACCGGCGGCCCCAACGGCGTCTCGGGCATTCCCCGCCCGACCATGTTCGGCATTCCGCTGACGGCGGGTGATGACGGGCTCGCCGCCAAGCTCGGCATCGAATTCTCGCCGACCCACCGCCTCGTCTTCCTGTTCTACCTGATCCTGGCGATGGCGCTGATCACCAACTGGGTGACGATCCGGCTGCGGCGGCTGCCGATCGGCCGCGCCTGGGAGGCGCTGCGCGAGGACGAGGTCGCCTGCCGCGCGCTCGGCATCAACACCACGACCACCAAGCTGACGGCGTTCGCGACCGGCGCGATGTTCGGCGGCCTCGCCGGCGCGTTCTTCGCCACGCGGCAGGGCTTCATCAGCCCGGAATCCTTCACCTTCCAGGAATCGGCGCTGGTGCTGGCGATCGTCGTGCTCGGCGGCATGGGCTCGCAGCTTGGCGTGGCGCTCGCCGCGCTGACCATGATCGGCGGCTTCGAGCTGTTCCGCGGCCTCGATCAATACCGCATGCTGGTGTTCGGCATGGCGATGGTGCTGCTGATGATCTGGCGGCCGCGCGGGCTGATCGGCCATCGCTCGCCGACCGTGTTCCTGGAACGCAACCAGGCGATCTCGTCCGACCTCGTCAAGGAGGGCCACGGATGAGCGGCGACCACATCCTCACCGTCGACCGCCTGATGATGCGCTTCGGCGGCATCGTCGCGGTCAACGAGCTGTCCTTTGCGGCCGAGCGGCGCAAGATCACCGCGCTGATCGGGCCGAACGGCGCCGGCAAGACCACCGTGTTCAACTGCATCACCGGGTTCTATCGGCCGAGCGGCGGCGCGATCCGCCTCGCCCATGACGACGGCCGCACCATCCAGCTCGAACGGCTGAACGATTTCCGCATCTCCAAGCAGGCCAAGGTGGCGCGCACCTTCCAGAACATCCGGCTGTTTCCCGGCATGACCGCGCTGGAAAATCTGATGGTCGCCCAGCACAACGCGCTGATGCGCGCCTCGGGCCTGACCCTGCTCGGACTGCTCGGCCTGCCGTCCTGGCGCGAGGCCGAGCAGCGCGCCATCGATCTGGCGCGGACCTGGCTCGCGCGCGTCAGCCTGCTCGACCGCGCCGACGATGCCGCGGGCAACCTGCCCTATGGCGACCAGCGCAGGCTCGAGATCGCGCGCGCGATGTGCACTGAACCTGCGCTGCTCTGTCTCGACGAGCCGGCGGCCGGACTGAACGCGCGCGAGAGCGGCGGGCTCAACGAACTGCTGCTGTCGATCCGTAACGAACAGGGCACCTCGATCCTTCTGATCGAGCACGACATGTCGGTCGTGATGGAGATCTCCGATCACGTCGTGGTGATGGATTACGGCGTCAAGATCGCCGAAGGCACGCCGCAGACGGTGCGCGACGACCCCAAGGTGATCGCCGCGTATCTCGGCGCAGACGAGGAAGAGGCGATCGCCGTGATGGAGAGCGGCACGTGAGCGCGGCACAGGCAACGACACCCCTGCTCGCGGTGCGCGGCGTGCGCGCGGCGTATGGCAAGATCGAGGCGCTGAAGGGCGTCGATATCGAGATCAATCGCGGGGAGATCGTCGCTCTGATCGGTGCCAACGGCGCCGGCAAGTCGACGCTGATGATGACGATCTTCGGCCGGCCGCGCGCCCGCGCCGGCGCCATCGAATTCGACGGCCGTGACATCACCGGCGTGCCGACCCACGAGATCGCACGGCTGCGCATCGCACAATCGCCGGAAGGCCGGCGGATCTTTCCGCGCATGAGCGTCGCGGAAAACCTGCAGATGGGCGCCGATGCCACCGAATGCAGCGAGGCCGAACGCGCAGCCGGGCTGGAACGGGTGTTCGCGCTGTTCCCGCGCCTGAAGGAACGCGTCGCACAACGCGGCGGCACGCTGTCGGGCGGCGAGCAGCAGATGCTGGCGATCGGCCGCGCCCTGATGAGCCGGCCGCGGCTGCTGATGCTGGACGAGCCCTCGCTCGGGCTCGCGCCGCTGATCGCGCGCCAGATCTTCGACGCCATCCGCACGCTGAACCGGCAGGACGGCCTCACCGTGCTGATCGTGGAGCAGAATGCCAACCATGCGCTGAAGCTCGCCCATCGCGGCTATGTCATGGTCAACGGGCTGATCACGCTGGCCGGAACCGGCGCCGAATTGCTGCAGCGCCCGGAAATCCGCGCCGCCTATCTGGAAGGCGGCCGCCGCGGCTAGCTTAACGTTCCGTGCCGCCCCCGCAAGCAAGACACGGCGGATGCAGCGTCGATTTGCCTGAAAATTGCCGGTGACTTCGCCGCGAAATCAGCTGAGAATGCCCGCGGTTTTGGGGCCCGGCGTGCCGGGCCCCTCCCGCAAGAGGCAACGACCACGAGGGACGTCTCATGAAATCACTGAAGCTCATCGGCCTGGCACTTGGCGCCTCGTTCGCATTATCGGCGAGCGCGTTCGCGCAAGACATCACTATCGCAGTCGCGGGCCCGATGACGGGCTCCGAATCCGCTTTCGGCCGGCAGATGAAGAACGGCGCCGAGCAGGCGGTCGCCGACATCAACGCCGCCGGCGGCGTGCTCGGCAAGAAGCTCGCGCTGGAAGCCGACGACGATGCCTGCGATCCGAAGCAGGCGCGCTCGATCGCGGAAAAGATCGGCTCTTCGAAGATCCCGTTCGTGGCCGGCCATTTCTGCTCGTCGTCCTCGATCCCGGCCTCCGAGGCCTACGCCGACGCCAACGTGCTGCAGATCACCCCGGCCTCGACCAACCCGCTGTTCACCGAGCGCAAGCTCTGGAACGTGGCGCGCGTCTGCGGCCGTGACGACCAGCAGGGCCTGGTCGCCGCCGACTACATCATGAAGAACTACAAGGGCAAGAACGTCGCGATCCTGAACGACAAGACCACCTATGGCAAAGGCCTCGCCGACGAGACCAAGAAGGCGCTGAACAAGGCCGGCTTCCAGGAGAAGATGTTCGAGTCCTACAACAAGGGCGACAAGGACTTCAACTCGATCGTCTCGCGCCTGAAGCGCGACAACATCGATCTGGTCTATGTCGGCGGCTACCATCAGGAAGCCGGGCTGATCCTGCGCCAGATGCGTGACCAAGGCCTGCAGACCGTGCTGATGGCGGGCGATGCCATGAACGACAAGGAATTCGCCTCGATCACCGGCCCCGCCGCCGAAGGCACGCTGTTCACCTTCGGCCCGGATCCGCGCAACAAGCCGACCGCGAAGGCGATCGTCGAGAAGTTCAAGGCCAAGAACATCGATCCCGAGGGCTACACGCTCTACACCTACGCCGCGATGCAGGTCTGGACCCAGGCCGTCGCCAAGGCCGGCTCGACCGACGCCAAGAAGGTGATGGACACCATCAAGGCCGGCGAGTGGGACACCGTGCTCGGCAAGATGGCCTTTGATGCCAAGGGCGACATCAAGGCAATCGATTACGTCGTCTACAAGTGGGACGCCAAGGGCAACTACACCGAGATCAATCCGAAGGGCTCCTGAGCCTCTCGCGCGTCTGATCCAATCAGAGATACGAGAACGCCCCGGTCCGCCGGGGCGTTTTTTTGACCTGATGCCTGCAAGTCTTACCGCACGTCTCCGCCCGCCCCGTGCCTGACGGTTGATGCATCCGTCGCGGCTGCTATACCGGATCGATCGGACAGCAGGCGGATGGACCCATCGTGAAAAACCTTCTCACCGATATTGCCGGCGTTGCCGTCGGCCATGCCGACGATCCAACGGTCGCCTCCGGTGTCACCGCCATCCTGTTCGAGCGGCCGGCGGTCGCCTCGATCGATGTCCGCGGCGGCGGTCCCGGCACCCGCGAGGAAGCGCTGCTTTCGCCGCACAATGTCGTCGAGGCAATCGACGCCATCGCGCTGTCCGGCGGCTCGGCGCACGGGCTCGACGCCGCCGGCGGCGTGCAGGCCTGGCTCGCCGAGCGCGGCCGCGGCTTCCGCATCCGCGATGCGGTGATCCCAATCGTGCCGGGCGCGATCTGCTTCGACCTGCTCAACGGCGGCAACAAGGCGTGGGGACGCTTTCCGCCCTATCGCGATCTCGGCTACGCGGCGGCCAATGCGGCCTCCGATGACTTCGAGCTCGGCAGCGTCGGCGCCGGCCTGGGCGCGACCACGGCCAATCTGAAGGGCGGCCTCGGCTCGGCGTCTGACGTGACCGATGACGGTGTGACGGTGGCGGCGCTCGCGGTGGTCAATGCGGTCGGCAGCGTCACGGTCGGCAGCGGCCCCTGGTTCTGGGCGGCGCCGTTCGAGGTCGGCGGCGAGTTCGGCGGGCGCGGCCTGCCGCCCTCGTTCACGCCGGACATGCTGAAGGCGCGGCTGAAGGGCGGCGCCGACGCCAGCGCCGCCGAGAACACCACCCTCGTCGTCGTGGTGACCGATGCGCAGCTGACGAAGCCGCAGGCGCGGCGGCTTGCGATGATCGCGCAGACCGGCATGGCGCGCGCGATCTATCCGGTGCACGCCCCGCTCGACGGCGACGTGGTGTTTGCCGCCGCGACCGGCGCCAGGCCGATCGATCCGCTGTTCGGCCTCACCAAGCTCGGTGCGCTCGCCGCCAACACGGTGGCGCGCGCCATCGCCCGCGGCGTCCATTCGGCGACCGCGCTGCCATTCGCCGGCGCGTTGCCGAGCTGGCGGGACAGATTCGGTTAGTTCATCGCGCTTCTGGCTCTGCCGTCATTGCGAGCGAAGCGAAGCAATCCATCTGTCCGCACATGTGGACAGATGGATTGCTTCGTCGCTCCAGCGCAAAATTGCTTTGCAATTTTGTCGCCGAGCTCCTCGCAATGACGGAAATTACCAGTCTCGTCTTAAGCGCTGACCGAAATCGCAGCGAAGTCCTGCGCCGAGATCGCCTTCGCCTGGCGCTGGATCAGCTGCTCGACGATATTGTAGGACGAAGCCGCGTTGAGGGTCGCGGAGGACGCGGCCGGCGTCGTCATCGCCACCTTCGAGCCGTCGGCATAGGTCGTCGTCGTGGTGGTCGAGCCGTCGCTGTTGGTCACCGACGTCGAGGTCGCGCCATCCAGCGCCTGCATCAAGGGATCGGAGCCCGATCCGCCCGCGCCGCTGCCGGAGCCGGATCCATCGGTCGAGCCACTGGCCATGTGATGGCGATGATGGCCGCCCTTGTGGCCCTGCAACGCCTGGGACATCTCGTCGAGGCTGACGCTGCCGTCGCCATTGCTGTCGAGCTTGGAGAACACGTCGTCGGCCTGCGCCGTGTTGGTGCCGCCGGCGCCAAGCGCGTTCTCGAATTCGGACTGGGTGATCTTGCCGTTGCCGTCGGCATCGATCTGCGAGAACAGGTCCTTGAGCGCATCCGAGCGGCTGGCCGCCGTCGCGCTGTTTGAAACCGCGGTTTGGGACTGGCTTTGCGCGGAAATCAGCGCGCCCATCGTCAGCGGCGAGATCTGCGCGGAGCCGCTGCCCGAGCCGTTGCCGGTGCTGCTGCCGGTCGACGTCGATGTACCGGTCGAAGGGGCGAACAGGCCGGTGGTCTGACTCCCCTGACCGGAGCTGCCGGTCTGGGTCGTCGACTTCGACGACATCAGCGAGCTCAAGAGGTCAATGGCCGACGACGCAGCGCCAAGGGCGAACAGCATGGCAATACTCCAACAGGGCCGCGCCTGGCGGCTCAAACGCTGGTCAGTGGCTGAGCAAGGGGCGTGCCATGGCAAAAACCCAGTAAAACCGGGCTTCCCGCGTCGAAGCGGGTTCCGCGTACCCGGCAAGAGCTGCCGCCGGCGGAAGAATTTTCCGGTCGCGGAGCGCCGTCGGCTCGCATTGCCCGCCACGCGTCCGCATGTTAGGCGGACTCACCCGTCGCCCCCTGAAGTCTTCCGGAACAGCTGACATGACTCAGTCATTCACCCCGCGTCCCCTCGTTATCGCTCCGTCGATCCTGGCGTCGGATTTCTCAAAGCTCGGCGAGGAGGTCCGCGCCGTCGACCAGGCCGGTGCCGACTGGATCCATCTCGACGTGATGGACGGACACTTTGTGCCGAACATCTCCTACGGCCCCGACGTCATCAAGGCGATGCGGCCGCACACCAAGAAGATCTTCGACGCCCATCTGATGATCTCGCCCTGCGATCCCTACCTGGAGGCGTTCGCCAAGGCGGGCTGCGACCACATCACGGTGCATGCCGAGGCCGGCCCGCATTTGCACCGCTCGTTGCAGGCAATCCGCGCGCTCGGCAAGAAGGCCGGCGTCTCGCTCAATCCGGCAACGCCGGCGAGCGCGATCGAATATGTGCTCGACCTGATCGACCTCGTGCTGGTCATGTCGGTCAATCCCGGCTTCGGCGGCCAGGCCTTCATCCGCTCGGCGATCGGCAAGATCAGCGACGTCAGGGCGATGGTCGCGGGCCGCCCGATCGATATCGAGGTCGACGGCGGCGTTGCGCCCGACGTCGCGGGCCAGCTCGCGGCCGCCGGCGCCAACGCCTTCGTCGCGGGGTCCGCCGTGTTCAAGGGCGGCACCGTCGAGGCCTACAAGACCAACATCGCCGCGATCCGCCATGCGGCGGCCGAGGCACGCGGCGAGGCGATCTGATGATCCGGAGAAACTAGAACAACGCGGGCGGCGTGACCGCGGCATTGGCCGCCTGGTCCGCCGCCTCATCGCGCTCGCCGTCCTCCGCTTGCGAGGCCAGCCGCGACGGCCGCACCACGGTCACCGTGCACGGCGCCTCCCCCGCGACCTTGGCGGACACGGTGCCGAGCAGCGCACGCCGCGGCGAGTTCTGCCGCGCGCCGATGATGATGTGGTCGACCAGATTGACCGCGGCGAATTCCAGGATCGCGGCGGCGGGATCGATCGCCTCCAGCACATGCACGGTCAGCCGTCCTTCCTCGAGCCCGAACGGCCGCGCCCAGTGCTGCAGCGCCACCAGGCGGTCGACGTGCTTGTTCTGGCCCTGCTCGTCATGGGTGCGGTCGATCGCCAGGCGATTGAGCTTCAGCACATTCACGCAAGCCAGTCGCGCCGACGGCGAGGTCGACAGCACCCGCTCGGCGGTGACGCGGATGGTGTCGTTCAGCGCCTCGGCTCCCTCGCCGATATCGAGCGCGACAGCAACGATCGGGCTCGAGGCGAGCTGGGCCGCGACATCAGACTTCGGCCGCGGCGGCACCGCGCCGAGATTGAAACGGCGGCGCCAGACCGTGCCGAGCGGATCGCGGCTCAGCCGCTGCGCCCGCGCCGTCAGCTTCACCTGATCGGGATGGCCGAGATCGAAGGCAAGCTGCGCCGCGGTCGGATAGCGCGCCGCGGGGTCGATCTCCAGGCAGCGCAGCACGATCTCCTGCAGCCATGGCGGATAGTCGGGCTTCAGCTGGCGCGGCGGATACGGGTCACGCCACAGCCGCCGGCGCATGCCGCGCAGGCTTTCGGTCTCGCCGAACGGGCGGACGCCGGTGGTGAAAAAGTAGAGCAGCACGCCGAGCGAAAACAGATCGCTGCGCGGATCGTCGCGCACGCCGAGCAGGCGCTCCGGCGCCATGTAGGGCGCGGTGCCGTAAGGCAGGCGAAACTCCTCCTGCAACAGGTCGGGCAGATGGCGGTGGTGCGAGAGGCCGAAATCGATCAGCACCGCCTCGCCGCGCTCGCGGAACATGATGCTGCTCGGCTTGATGTCGTGATGGATGACGTTCTGCCGGTGCAGGCTGGCGAGCGCGGTGGCGACCTTGCCGCCGATCACCCTCGCCTCCTCATACGGCAGCGGCAGCTCGCCGAGCCGCTTGTAGAGCGTCTGCCCGGGGATGCGCTCCATCACCACATAGGCCTGGCGTTCGAAGTCGCCGGTGCCGAAACAGGCCGGCACGTGCGGCCCTGACAGCCGCGGCAGGATCATCTGCTCCATCTCGAAGCTGACGATCGCGGCCGGATCCTCGCCCTCCGAGGTCAGCGGCACCTTCATCAGCAGCGGCACGGTGATGCCGGGATGGGTGACGCTCCACAGCGTCGCCATGCCGCCGCGGTGCACGCGTTCGCCGATGGTGAAGCCGTCGATCTCGGCGCCCGCCTGCATCGCCAGCGCCGCCATCGGCGTCACCGGCCGAGCGGCAGACGGTCGGCGAGCCAGTGCGGCAGGCCGCTCGCCTTGATCCGCGCCGCCGCGGTCGCAACGTCGTAGGGCACGCGATGATAGGTGATCTCGCGGCTTATGGTGTCGAACATCGCAAACGACGCCGCGGGATCGCCGTCGCGCGGTTGGCCGACCGAGCCGAGCACCGCAAGCCAGCGCCGCCCCGGCAGCAATTGAACGGCGATGCCCGAAGTCGGAACGAAGCTCGTCATCTTGGCGGTCGAGGACATCGAATAGAGGCCGGGACGATGGATGTGGCCGCAGAACGTGATCTGCAGCTCGGTTGCCATCATGCTGCGCGC
This sequence comes from Bradyrhizobium sp. UFLA06-06, assembly GCF_054820065.1. Taxonomy (NCBI): domain Bacteria; kingdom Pseudomonadati; phylum Pseudomonadota; class Alphaproteobacteria; order Hyphomicrobiales; family Nitrobacteraceae; genus Bradyrhizobium; species Bradyrhizobium sp. UFLA06-06. The sequence goes on along the minus strand of NZ_JADFUD010000004.1, from coordinate 54,498 downwards.
GGCGTCGGCGGTGTCGCGAACATAGCGCCATTTCGTGGGCTCCGAAGCTTCGGAGTGCACGTAGAGCCTGTTGTCCTCCTGCCGTGACATCGGAAGCTCGGCGAGGAACTCCTTCTGCTCGCCGCTGAGCCGGCCGCGGGTCCAGTCGATCGCGGCCTGCGCTTCGGCATTCATGCTGTCGCTCGGCACTCCGATCGCATTGTCATGATTGCCGCGCACCGCGATCGCACCCTTGGCGACGAGGTCCATCACCGTATCGACGGCCCATTCGGGATCGGCGCCGTAGCCGACGATATCGCCGAGGCAGATCAGCCGCTCGGCGCCGCGCGCACGCGCAGCGTCGAGGCAGGCGACGAAGGCCTGCCGGTTGGCGTGAATATCGGCGAACAGTGCAAGCCGCATCGTGGTCCGCGTTGCTGATCCCTATCCGATATCAGCACACGCGGCCCCGGGCTCGCAATCGGGCCAAAGGCGTCAGGTGGTCAGAGGATGTCGGCAGAAAGGTCGGTCAGGGCTTGCAGACCCGCAGACCCTTCAGCAGCAGGGCCAGCAGCGCATCGATCCGTCCCGGACATTCCGGCTTGGCCCATTCCTCGGCATGCGCCGGGTGATGGTAGCGGACGGTGGCGTCGAACACGGCACGCGCGGTCGCCTTCACATTGTCGATCTCGAACACGCCCTGCGCGACACCGTCGGACAGGATTTTCGCGATCAGGTCGACCTGCTTGTCCTTGTAGGCTTCCACCACCTCACGCGCGTCCTGCGCCAGCGCCAGATAGGTCGCGAACATCTCGGGATCGTCGCACACCTTCTTCTGCTTGATCGTGAAGGCGGTGCGCAGCCATTGCTCCAGCCGCTCCGGCGCGGGGCCATTGCCAGCTGCGATCTTGCACAGCGGCTCGTTGGCGCGGTCGAGCCAGCGCTTGGCGACGGCATCGCGCAGCGAGGCTTTGCTGGGGAAGTGACGGTAGACGCTGCCGTGGCTGACATCCAGCGCACGGGCAACGTCGACAACGGTGGCCTTGGTCAGCCCGAAGCGCCTCAAGACATCCTCAGTTGCCTCGAGGATCCGCTCGGGTGTCAAAACCACCGCCTCGTTCATGCGTTTACCGTCTGGTTATCGCTGTCCTGCCCGCGGGTGAACTTGGCGGCCTGGGCGGCCAAGTGGCGGGCGACGCGAAGATTGAGCCACTGTTGAATCTGGGCGGTCAATTGAAAGATTTCTATGGTCATGGAGGTAGTCCTTCGAGGTAGTCAAATTAAGTCCGGCTCCCCGGCCAACGCCGGAACAGCCACTGGGCGCCCTCCTCCCTTGGGGCTGGTGAGTGTATACACCATCCCGCTGACAGATTTCAATATCTGTCAGACAATATTTTGTGAAATGACAGGTTGGGCCTCCGGAAGGGCCCACCCCTGGCTCATGGGCGCTACAACGTTCCGTGAGCAGCCGGGGCGATCTGCCAGTCCGCGCCTATGTCTCGCTCAGGGCTACCCAGGAGAGGTTTGCATGGACCGGCCAATGACCTTGAAGGAGATCGCCAAGATCACCGCGGGCGCGGTGGTCTCGCTCGTCATTGTCGGGTGGCTGATGGTTCTCGCGATCGCATTCCTGACGGTGCTGTAAGCCCGCTCCACCGCGCCGGCCCCTCACCGTGCCCTGCCGCCGGAATCGAAAGGGGCCGCTTCACGCAGCGGCCCCTTTGCCGGGAAAAATGGCTTGGGGATAAAATCTAGCCCCGGTTAGCCCCAAGACTACACACTTCAGGGAATTGAGGAATTCCGGATGATTACTGTCCACCCCGCTGACTGATTATTGCCGATCCCTATTTTTATGCCACCCTCCTGGGCAGGCATCCCGCTATTGCTGCGCGTCCTTGGGCGGCATCCGGGGCGGCGGCAGCGGCGTGAACACCGACCCTTGCGCGCCGGCCGGCGGGGCCACGAACGTCCCCGTGGTGGAATCACCGCCGGTGGTCTCCACGATCGTCTTCGGCGTGATGTACTCCCTGACGAAGTCCATGATGGTGCCGTCGCCGCCGCCGAAATCCGCCGCCCGCCCGCCTTGCGGATGCCCGGCCTTGATCTCGTTCTCGGCGGTGTGGGTCTGCTCCGCCAACGCCTCGCTATAGGGAATGCGGAAAGCGCGCGGGATCGCGCTCGGCCGGTTGTCCTCGTCGAGCTCCTCGACCCAGAGATAGATCGAGCCCGAGTCGCCCTCCAGCGAATGCGGCTCCACGATCCGCGTCGACAGCAGCTTGAAGTTCGCCGGCAATTTTTCCGCGGACGCCCAGCCGAGCAGACCGCGCATGCCGCCGAAGCTGACGAAGTAGAACGCGCTGGTCACGACGATGACGACAGCCTTCAGCGACCAGTGCAGTCGCGCATAGACCAGCACGATCAGGAGCAGCGCACCGACCACCGCGTATGCGACCGCAAGCGTGAGAATGACCGACTGCAAGCTAATCATTGCGGAGCACCCTGACGCCGCTTTTCGGGACACCGGTTTTCGGATCGAGGTCGCCGCCGTTGCGCCAACTGCTGCGGAAGGTCTCGAGCAGCGACTTCGGCCGCCGGTCCACGTTGATCACCTTGCCCTCGGCGTCGAGACGAAACCTGACCGCGGTCTTCTCGTCGCCCGTGTGATCGACGGTCAGCTTGTCGTCGAAGATCACCTGCGCCGTCGGATTGAGCTTCTGCACCTTCACATTGGCCTGCACCGGCTCGCCGGTCGTCGCCTGGAAATGCGAGACGTTGACGGTGTATTCGCCGGCGACGACGCCGCGCAGCGTGACGATCTCCTCGCGGATTGGCGAGGCGATCTTCTTGCCGTTGACGATGATGAAGTCGTTGGCGCCACCACGATCGTCGCGATCGAGCGTCAGGAAGCCGGCTTCGCGATGCCGGTACCAGGCGATGTTGCCGGCCGGATCCTGCACGAACAGGTCGAGATCGTCAGGATGGTTGTCCGGCCAGTCCATCGTGATGATGAACTCCGCCTTGGATTCGATCTTGCCTTCCTTGGAGTCCGGCGACACCGCAAGCAGCGCCAGGAAGAACAGGAAGGCGATGACCTGCAGCGCCTTGAATAGCATCACGCCGAGCGGATCGAACGGCTCCTCGCGCGGATAGAGCCCGAACTCATCCATCATGACGGCGTACCAAGGCGACGTTCCAGGGCCGGCGTGACGTGCGTCTCGGTCAGCACGACGGCGTCGGAAAACACCCGCTGGGTCGCAGAATCGAGCATGTAATACTGGATCCGCACCAGGATCGATCCAATCAGTCCGGCCAGCGTCGTGTACATCGCGACCGCCATGCCGTCGCTCATCAGGCCCATCGACGATTTCATCGCGACCTTGTCGGCGGCATCCAGCGAAGCGATCGGCGCCAGCATGATGATGAAGCCGATGATGGTGCCGAGCAGGCCGAGCTTCATCAGCGTATCGGAGACGAAGGCGCCAAAGCCGTTGGACCCGCGCAGCCGGTCCGCCAGCGTCCGCAGCAGCAGGGTCTGGTCGATGCGCCCCTTGGCCTGCGCCTCGGCCTTCTGCACCAGGCTTTTGATGTGATCGGTGACGAGCCCGCCGGGCAGGCCGCGCCCATCCGATGCAAGCGCCCCTGATGCAAGGATCCTGGCGCCATCGGGCGCGGCGAGGATGGTGCGGCAGGAGCGCGCGACCTCGCCTTCCCGCGCGATCGCCCGCGTCCGCCAGAAGCAATGGATGCAGGTGACGATGTAGAGGACCGCGATGACGCTGGAAATGTAGGTGCGGTCCGAACTGATCATGAGGCGGATCAGCCCGTAGCGCCACAGCAGGAAGGCGGCGAACACCGAAAGGCCGGTGAAGATCAACCAGAGCAGCAGGGCGCTGCGCTCCGCCGCGTCCGTGCCGGCCGATGCGGCCGCGACGTCGACCTTGGCATCCATGCTGCGTGAGCTCCCTGTGACGACTGTTCCATGAGGCTCCGCGGGCCTCACTTTCCGTTAGAGCAGAGCCGGCCTGCGCCGTCCAAAGACATCTGCCCAGATTTCGTCGGGCAAATTTCCCGACCTGCACAGCTTCGCATGCTTGCGATTGGCGGGGAACAGCGCTGCTGTTAGCATCGCATTTCTCGTTTGAGCATGACCAGCCGCGTCTCTCCGTTCCGGATCATGCTCTGGCCGTGGAGTGATCGCATGCGCCTCGTGCTTCAACTGGTCGCCCGCCTGCTCGTGATCGTCGCGCTATGCCTCGGCGCAGCCACCGTCTGGGCCACGATCGACGCCTATCGCAGCGTCGATCGCGCCACGCAGGCGTCCGCCGAGCGGGTTTCGCAATCGCTCGAAGCGCTGTACTGGCGCGAATTGCTGCTGCGCAGCAACCGGATGCGCGAGCAATTGCTGCCGGCACCGGACTGGCGCACCATCGAAACCATGGGCCTGATCGCGCCCGGGATCTGCGTGCAGTTCGAACCGGCCGGCGCCTTCGAGAAGCCGCTCTGCGGCCAGAGCAAGGGGATCGGCAAGGCGCCGCCGCGCTGGTTCGCGGCCACCGTGCAGATGGTGCTCGGCGATCACGCCACCGTGGAGCGGCCGATCAGCGCCCGCGCCGCGACCGCGGGAACCGTCCGCGCCATCGCCGATCCGGACGCCGCGATCGCGCTCGCCTGGCAGCACATTCTCGACAACATCCATGTCGCGCTGTTGATGGCGCTCGCCATCGCCCTGCTCGCCTCGCTTGCGATCGCGCACACGCTGGCGCCCGCCCACTCGATCGTGTCGGCGCTGCGGCGCATGGCCGACGGCGAGTACCGTACGCCGCTGCCGCGCGTCCGCTCGATGGAGCTCGCGATGATCGGGCGCGCCGTCAGCGATCTCGGCGACCGCCTCGCGCTTGCCGAGGAGGAACGCACGGTGCTGACGAGGCGGCTGCTCGAAATCCGCAACGACGAACGCCGCACGCTGGCGCGCGAGCTGCACGATGAGTTCGGCCAGAATCTCACCGCGATCCTCGCCTTCGCCAACACGATCGAGGCAAGCGCCGGGGACAAGTACGCCGCCGGCACCGAAATTGCGCAGGATGCACGGATGATCTCGCAGGCGACGCGCCGCATCATGGCGTGCCTGCGCGATACACTGAACCGGCTGCGCCATCCGCCGGCCGAAGAGCTCGGGCTGGAGGCAAGCCTGGTCGATCTCGTCGACAGCTGGCGGTCGCGCACGGCGCAGCCGATGATCCAGCTCGATTTGCAGGGCGACCTTGCCGACATCAGCGGCACGGTCGCCGCCACCGCCTATCGCGTCGCGCAGGAATGCCTGACCAATGCGCTGCGCCACAGCTCGGCGCGCGAGATCGTGCTGCGGATCGAGCGGCGGACCGGAAGCGAGAACGCCCTGCTGGTCCGCGTCGAGGACGATGGCGGCGGCGATGCGGCCAAGGTGGCGCAATCCGCGGGCTTCGGCCTCACCGGCGTCAGCGAGCGCGTCACGGCCCTCGGCGGCTCGCTGTCGATCGCGCGCGCCAGCCGCGGCCTGTCGGTCGCCGCCACGATCCCGCTCGCCGCCTGAGATGACAACGTTGACTACCCGCGGCATCTCGATCCTGCTGGTGGACGATCATCCGGTCGTCCGCCAGGGCTACCGGCGCGTGCTCGAGCATCAGGACGATTTCCGCGTGGTCGCCGAAGCCGACAACGCCGCCAATGCCTATCGCGCGTTCAAGTCGCACCAGCCTGATGTGGTGGTGATGGACATTTCGATGCCGGGTGCCAGCGGACTGGAGGCGATCCGCAACATCCGCGCGCGCGACGCCGACGCGCGCATCCTCGTCTTCAGCATGCACAGCGAGGCGGCCCAGGTGAAGGCGGCATTCGGCGCCGGCGCCAGTGGATTCGTCACCAAGGGCAGCGAACCGGCCGAGCTGATCGCGGCGATCCGCTCGGTGGCGCGCGGCGAGCATGCGATGAGCGACGACGTCGCGCGCGTGCTGGCGCTGGAGAGCCTGGTGCCGACCCGATCGGCGCTCGACCAGCTCGGCGAGCGGGAGATCGAAATCCTCCGGCAGCTGGCGGCCGGCAGCACCAAGGAGCAGATCGCCGCCAACCTCAACCTCAGCACCAAGACCGTGCAGAACTATCACTACCTCATCAAGGCCAAGACCGGCATGCGGACCGACGCCCAGCTGGTCCGCCTCGCTGTTGAATGCGGGCTGGCGAATTTGTGAACTTCGTAGCCCGGATGCAGCGCAGCGAAATCCGGGGACTGCGCACGCGAATGATCCCGGATTGCGCGGAGCCTGTCATCGGGCGCGCGTTCGCGCGACCCGTTGGCCCCATCGGGGCTACTGACGCCATTCCGCGTGACAAGTCGGCGGGTTACGCTACGCTGCGCCACCCACCAAAGCTCACAAGAAACGGACGCTCCCCATGCCCATCGTCAATCGCGTTGCCGCCCTCTCGGATGAAATGGCCGCCTGGCGCCATGACTTCCATGAGAATCCTGAACTGCTCTACGAAGTCCACCGCACCGCCGGCATCGTCGCCGACAGACTGCGCGAGTTCGGCTGCGACGAGGTGGTGACGGGGATCGGGCGCACCGGCGTGGTCGGCGTGATCCGCGGCCGCAAGTCCACTTCGGGAAAGACCATCGGCCTGCGCGCCGACATGGACGCGCTGCCGATCGCGGAGGCCTCGGGTGTCACTTACGCCTCGAAGATTCCCGGCAAGATGCACGCCTGCGGCCATGACGGCCACACCGCGATGCTGCTCGGCGCTGCCAAATATCTCACCGAGACGCGCAATTTCGACGGCACCGCGGTCGTGATCTTCCAGCCCGCCGAGGAAGGCGGCGCCGGCGGCAAGGCGATGGTCGACGACGGGCTGATGACCCGCTGGGGCATTCAGGAGGTCTACGGCCTGCACAACATGCCGGGGCTGCCCGAGGGTTACTTCGCGACGACGCCGGGCCCGATGCTGGCCTCGTCGGACACGTTGAAGATTGTCGTCCACGGCAAGGGCGGCCACGCCGGCGCCGCTCCGCACGAGGCGGTCGACAGCGTGCTGATCGGTGCCCAGATCATCAATGCGCTGCAGTCGATCGTATCGCGCAATGTCGACCCGCTGAAATCGGCTGTCATCTCGATCACCATGTTCGAGGCCGGCACCGCGTTCAACGTGATCCCGGAGACCGTGACGCTGGGTGGCACCGTGCGCACGCTCGATCCTGGTGTGCGCGACCTGGTCGAGCGCCGGATCGGCGAGGTCGCCTCCAGCATCGCCAAGGCCTATGGCGGCTCGGCCGAGACGGATTATGGACGCATGTATCCGGTGACGTTGAACCATGCGCGCGAGGCCGGCGTCGCCGTCGAGGTCGCCCGCGACGTGGTCGGCGCCGACCGCGTCAACGACAATCTGGTGCCGGTGATGGGCGCCGAGGATTTCGCCTTCATGCTGGAGGCGCGCCCCGGCGCGTTCGTCTTCCTCGGCATGGGCGACGGTCCGATGTGCCACCACCCCGCCTACAAGTTCAATGACAACATCCTCGGCCACGGCGCCTCCTACTGGGTGCGCCTGGTCGAGAAGCAGATGCCGGCCGGCTAGCGCCGCTCATGCAGCCACGGCCCGGTCGCTCACTTCGCGACCGGGCCGCCAGCTTTCACAAGCGCGGCTGCTGTTGCGTGGTGCAGTGGATGCCGCCGCCACCGGCGGCGATGCCATCGATGTCGAGCTGGATGATTTCCCGGTCCGGGTACAGTTCGCGCAACTTGTCGCGCGCGTTGCGGTCCGCCGTCGGGTCACCGAATTCCGGCGCGATCACGGCACCGTTGCAGACATAGAAATTGATGTAGCCGGCGGCGAAGTCCTTGCTGCTGCTGTGCGTCGGACGCACCGTCGACGGGCCCTGCAACACCACGACATCCAGGCGCCGGCCCTTCGCATCAACAGCGCCGCGCAACAAATCGAGGTGTCGTTTGGTCACCGCATGATCGAACGACGACGGGTCTGGTTCCAGGCCGGCTACGACAACGCCGGGGCTGGCAAATCGCGCGTAGAAGTCGGTATGTCCGTCGGTGATGTCCTTGCCGGCGATGCCGGGCAGCCAGATGATCTTGTCCAGTCCGAGCAGGCGAGACAATTCGTCTTCGCATTTTGCCTTGTAGACGTCGGGATTGCGATTTGGGTTGAGGACGCAGCTCTCGGTGATGATGGCCGTCCCCTCACCGTCGACCTCGATCCCGCCGCCTTCCAGCACCAAATCGGCCTTCAAGAAGATTGCCTGCGCGGCTCCTGCCAGATGCTCTGCAACCCTGGCATCTCGTGCATATAGATGCTGCTTGCGTGCATACGGTTGCGGCTTGTTGCCCCAGCCGTTGAAATTGAAACCGACGGCGCCGAGCTGCCCGGCAGGATTGGTCACAAAGACCGGTCCCGTGTCGCGCAGCCACACATCATCGAGCGGTTGAACGACGAGGCTGACCGAGGGACCGCACAGCCGCGCGGCGATGTCGTAGTCCTCCTCGCGCACGAGCATCTTCACCGGCTCATAGACCGCGATTGCCTTGGCAACGCTGGCGAGATTATTTCTGATGACGGGAAGGAGCTTCGTGCCCCAGAGCTCCACGTCGGCGCCGAAGGCCATCCAGGTGGCGGCATGCGGGGCGCCCTCGTCCGGCATACGCCAGTTCGTTTGATGTCGTGCAGAATCGTTCATGAGCATTCGAACCGCGATGGCCGCCCCCGTTCGTCACAGGGTAACGCAGGTGTCCCCGCGCGGGCGACCATTTTGGAAGGCACCGAGCCGGCCGCCCATGCCTAGCGGGCGGGGTCAATTTCGCTTGTCCCCATCATCCGCGCGGCGACACGGTCGCGCTTGACGAAGTGGTGGAAGGCGACCGCGGCGAGGTGCAGCACGATCAGCGCCAGCAAGACATAGGCGAAGAAGATGTGGCGATCCTCAAAGGCATCCGCCGCCGCCTTGTCGGGCGAGGTGATCTGGGGAACGTGAAACAGGCCGAAGAAGCTCGAATAATCCTGGGCGCGGGCGCCGGAATGCGCCCACCCCAGCATCGCCACCAGGATGGTGACGGCATAGAGCGCGCCGTGGCTGACCCGGGCGGCGATCCGCTGCCAGGAGGGCATGTCGGCCGGCAGTGCCGGCGTCGGGTTAAGGCCGCGCCAGAGCAGCCGCAGCACGGTGAGCAGCAGCACCAGGTAGCCGATATCGGCGTGGATCGAGCGGTAGAAGAACTTGTCCGCCCGCGCCGGGATGTGGTTCATCCACCAGCCATAGGCCAGCATGCCGATGATGGCGAGGCCGAGCCCCCAGTGGAACGCGCGGGCGAGCGAGCCCCAGCTCGCGGCGGTATTGCGAATCATGTCGCGTGGCCCCCTTGCGGCCGCATTTTTGGATTTCACACGTCGCAGCAATAGTTTGCCGTGATACTTGCAACTATCGGTCAAGGCCATGTGAAATTCCCGGCTTCACCGGTTTTTGTCGGCCGAAGCGGCCGGATAGCCAAAAACAACTGAATGGTAACCCTGCTTCGGATAGAGTTTTCGCGTGTCCACTCCCCCGACCATCCTTGTGTTCGATTCCGGCCTCGGCGGCCTCACCGTGCTGCGCGAGATCGTCCGCGCCCGGCCCGACGCGCATTACGTCTATGTCGCCGACGACGCTTTCTTCCCCTATGGCCACCACGGCGAGGACGAGATCATCGCCCGCGTGGTGCCGCTGGTCGGTGAGCTGATCGCGGCCCACGCGCCCGACCTCGTCGTGATCGCCTGCAACACGGCATCCACCCTGGTCATGTCGCATCTGCGCGACGCCTATCCTTTGCCCTTCGTCGGCACCGTGCCGGCGATCAAGCCGGCCTGCGCCTCGTCGAAAACGAAGCGCGTGTCGGTGCTCGGCACAAAGGGCACCGTGAAGCGCGAATATACCCGCAAGCTGATCTCCGACTTTGCGCAGGGCTGCGAGGTGACGCTGGTCGGCTCCGGCGAGCTCGCCTCGCTGGCGGAGGCCGCCCTCAGCGGCGAGAGCGTGCGCGACGAGGACATCGCGGCCGAACTCGCGCCCTGCTTCGTCGGCGATGGCGCCCACGACCCCGCCCGCACCGACACCGTCGTGCTCGCCTGCACGCATTATCCGCTGCTGCTGGAACGCCTCACCCGGCTCGCACCCTGGCCGGTCGACTGGATCGATCCGGCGCCGGCGATCGCACGCCGCGTCGCCGACCTGCTCGGCCTGGCCGGCCACGCGAGCGACCAGGCCGGCGCCGAGATGATCTTCACCTCGAAGCGCCCGCACGCGCTGACGGAAGCCTTGACGCCATTCTTCGGCGGCCGCGTCCCGGCCTGATCCTTTTCGCCGTCACAACGCGCTGCTAGCCTCTGCTCTCCTTCGAGGGAGGATCCGAATTTGACCGCAGCCCCGCTGACGCCGCTCAATCGCCTGCGCAAGCAGTGGCGCGACAAGCGCCCGACCTTCGGCGCGATCGCGACCATCCCGAGCATCCAGACCGTGCAGATCATGGCGCAGTCGCTGGACTGGATCATCGTCGATCTCGAGCACGGCCCGATCGATCTCGGCACCGCCCATGCGATGATCGTGGCGACCTCGGGCACGCCCTGCGTGCCGATGGTGCGGATCGCCGCCAACGAGCCGCATCTCGCCAAGGCACCGATGGACATCGGTGCGCTCGGCATCAATTTTCCGATGATCTGCAACGCAAGCGATGCGGTGAAGGCGGTGCGCAGCGTGCGCTACCCGCCGAAGGGCGACCGGCTCTGGGGACCGTTCCATGCGCCGTTCCGCTGGGGCGTCTCGATGAACGACTACATGGCGACCGCTGACGACGACATGATCTGCATGATCACGATCGAGCATGTCGATGCGGTGAACCGCATCGACGAGATCATGGCGACGCCGGGCATTGACCTCGCGGTGATTGGCCCCGGCGATCTCGCCACCTCGATCAACAAGCGCGGTCTGCCCGACGATCCCGAAGTGGTTGCGCTAATGCAGCGCGCCGAACAAGGCATCATGAAAAGCGGCGTGCCGATCGGCGGCGTGGCGCGCACCGCCGAACAGGCCAATGCGATGATCGAGCGCGGTTACCTCGCGCTCGCGCTGGGCTTCGACTGGTCGCTGTTCCAGCGCGGCATTGCGGCTGCGTTCGCGGGGATCAAGCGGTAGGCGTCAACGCGGCCGCGCGGCGCTCCGCTCGTTCACAGCTGCCGGCGAGCAGGTTCCCGTCACGTCGAGAAGGAACCGCGGCGCAACTTCCGGCGCCGCGCCTGCGATGGAGTGAACAGTACGCATCACCATTGCCGAGACAGCTCGTTCGCCTGAGTAGCTCATGAATATGCGGCGCAAACCCGCGCTGTTGGATGAACGGACTAATCCCAATGTCGCAAGTGCACATCACACATCGCCCGCTTTCCGCCGCGATTCCGCGCTGCTAGAGTTTTGCGGGTTGGGAGGAAAATGCATGTTCAGGAAATTACTGCTCGGTCTCACCGTGATTGCCCTTGCCGGTGCCGGCGCTGCCTTTGCGCAGCAGAGCGGCATCAAGCGGACGCCGCTGCAGAAGGTCGATTTTCCGCCGGGCTACAATACGGTCACCGCGATCGCCGAGGTTCCGGCCGGGGGTGCGTCGGGGCGTCACACCCATCCCGGCGCTGAAACCGGCTATGTGCTCGAAGGCGAGCTCGAACTCCTGATCGACGGCAAGCCGCCGTTGAAGCTGAAGGCGGGCGATTCCTACCAGATCCCGGAAGGCGCGGTGCACGACGCCAAGACGTCCGGCGACAAGCCGCTCAAGGTGCTCGGCGTCTACGTGGTCAAGGCCGGCGAGCCGTTGGCAAAACCAGCGCCGTGAGCAGAACCCTTGGTCCTCGACCAGTCGGTTCATCTGAGCTTCAGGTGCGGCGAGCAATCATTTGAGCTCGCCGGGCCTTTGATTTTTTGCCTGTTTGCAAGGGAACTGAACCGAACGGATGCGCGGTAAATTTCGTCAGATTTCATTGCCGCGCCGTCTCGTCGCCGATCTAATGCATGCATCGGCCGGCGTGCCGCTGGTCTCCCTGAAGCGCACCTTGAACGTCCGCGCAATCGTCGAGGCCCGTGCGCGTGCGGCGCAGGCACCGGGCTGGGCCGCCATCTTCGTCAAGGCATTCGCGCTGGTCGCCAGGACCGAGCCGACCCTGCGCACGCTGCACGTCAAGTGGCCGTGGCCTTGCCTCTACGAGCTGCCGCGCAGCGTCGGCATGGTGGCGATTGCGCGCGTTGAGAAGGGCGAGGACTGCGTGCTGTTCGAGCGCGTCTGTGCCGCCGACGAGATGCCGCTCGCTGAGGTCGACGCGCTGATCCGCCGCGCCAAGACCGCGCCGCTCCACGAAATCCCCTCGTTCCGCAAAATACTCTGCGTGACGCGCCTGCCGCTGCCGCTGCGCCGCCTGGCGTGGGCGATCGGGATGAATTTTGGCCGGCAGCGCGCCAATTTCTGCGGCAGTTTTGGCGTGACCTCGGTCGCGGCCTATGGCCCCGGCGAGTTGCACGCGCTGAGCCCGGGGCCATTCCTGTTGAGCTATGGCGTGATCAGGCCGGACCACACCGTCGACGTGGTGCTCCGCTGGGACCATCTGGTCTGCGACGCCGCCCTGATCGCGCAGACCTTGACCCGCCTCGAGCAGGTGCTGGGCGGCGAAATCGCCGCGGAACTGGGCGCGGGCCGGCCGCAAGCCGATGCCCGGCTGGTCCGGGCGGCCGGAAGCCGCCTCTGAGGGACGAAATTGGCCAAATTTGACGCCGATTCCGCCCAAAACGCCCTGCGTTTTGTTTGACAGAACCGGACTTTCTCCTTAAGACCACCCTTGCTCGCGGGCCGGTTTCGGCCCGCGATGCGTTTCGCGACCCGTGGTCCTCCCCGAGCTTTCGAGGCGGACCTGTCGGTACAGGTCTTTTGGCCGGTACACAGGAGGGCGCGTCTCCTCAAACCTGAAACTGACAAACGCCGGCCGCTGGGTAGCGACGGCTATGCAAAAGAGGACGCGATGACAAAGCGCAGTGAGGCGAAGTACAAGATCGATCGCCGCATGGGCCAGAATATCTGGGGCCGCCCGAAGAGCCCCGTGAACCGCCGCGAATACGGCCCCGGCCAGCACGGCCAGCGCCGCAAGGGCAAGCTCTCCGACTTCGGCGTGCAGCTCCGCGCCAAGCAGAAGCTCAAGGGCTACTACGCCAACATTTCCGAGCGCCAGTTCCACGGCATCTATGTCGAAGCCAGCCGCCTGAAGGGCGATACCGGCGAGAACCTGATCGGCCTCCTGGAGCGCCGTCTCGACACCGTGGTCTATCGCTCCAAGTTCGTCTCCACGATGTTCGCCGCGCGCCAGTTCATCAACCACGGCCACATCAAGGTGAACGGCCGCAAGGTCAACATCGGCAGCTACAAACTGAAGGTCGGCGACCTCATCGAGGTCAAGGAATCCTCCAAGCAGCTGACCCCGGTGCTGGAAGCGGCCCAGCTCCCCGAGCGCGACGTGCCCGACTTCATCGAGGTCGATCACTCCAAGATGACCGCGAAGTTCGCGCGCACCCCCGGCCTCTCGGACGTGCCGTTCCCGGTGCAGATGGAGCCGCATCTGATCGTCGAATTCTATTCGCGCTGATCACTTCAGCATTGCGAGATCCGAAAGGCCCCGGTTTTGCCGGGGCCTTTTTGTTTGCCCACAAGACGACTATTATATCCGGGACTTGGAGATGGCTGCCCGTTGAGGTTTCTTGCCGATGACCCGGTTACTCGAACAGGCCTTCGAGACAGTTTCAAGCTTGCCTGACACAGAGCAGGACGAGCTCGCGCGCATCATGCTGCAGCTTGCCGGAGTCGACCAACCGCCGCTCCAGCTCACGCCGGAAGAAGACGCCGATCTGGCTGAAGCCGACGCCGAGATTGCACGCGGCGAGCTGGCAACGGCCGAGGAAGTCCGTGCGATGTGGGCAAAGCACGGGCTGTGAACGTCCGTTACACGCGACGCGCTCTTGTTCAGATTGATCGGGCACTTTCCTATATCGAAACACGATCTCCCCAGGGCGCGGTCCATGTGCGCGACCGCATCTTGGCACTTGTCACGCTGCTGCAAGAGCAGCCGCGTGCGGGGCGTCCGACAAGCCGCCCAGGCGTCCGCCGGCTTTCGGCGACACCGTATCCCTACCTGATCGACTATCGCGTGACGCCCACCGAGATCATCATTATGCGGTTTCGTCACGCCGCCCGGAGGCCTATACGCTAAAGCATGATCCGAAAAGCGCGAAGCGGTTTTCCGGATACGATCATGCTCAAACAAGAAGCCAGGGCGCGATGACGATCCATCTTATCTCATCGCGTTTCAGCAGCGGATCCGCCCTCAGTGCGGAGCGATGAGGAAAGCCATGCACTACACCCCTGCCCGGCCCGATCCCAAGGCCCCGCCCGTTCGCATCAACCTTCTGTCCGATACGCAGACCAAGCCGACGCCGGCGATGCGCGAGGCGATGGCGAAGGCGGAGGTCGGCGACGAACAGGTCGGGGATGATCCGACCACCAACGAGCTCTGCGCCCGCGTCGCCGATCTGCTCGGCAAGCAAGCCGCCGTGTTCATGCCGTCAGGCACGATGTGCAACGTTGCGGCGACGCTGGCCTATTGCCGCCCCGGCGACGAGATTTTGGCGCATGCGACCGCGCATATCATTGCGCGCGAGGGCGGCGCCCATGCCGCGCTCGGCGGTTTCCAGATCACGCAGCTGCCGGGCGATGACGGCCAGTTCACGCCGGAGACCTTCCAGGCCGCGCTGCATCCGCGCACCCGCTACCAGCCGCCGCAGGTGCTCGTCAGCGTCGAGCAGACCGCCAATATCGGCGGCGGCACGATCTGGAAGAAGGCGGCGCTCGACGAGGTCGTGCGCATCGCCAAGGCCCACGGCCTTGTCACCCACATGGACGGCGCGCGGCTGCTCAATGCGACCGTCGCGTCCGGCATCTCGCCGCGCGACATGACGGCGGGCTGGGATTCCGCCTGGATCGATTTCTCCAAGGGCCTCGGCGCGCCGATCGGCGGCGTGATCGCCGGCACCCGGGCGTTCATCGACGATGTCTGGCGCTGGAAGCAGCGGCTCGGCGGCTCGATGCGGCAGTCCGGCGTCTGCGCCGCGGCCTGCATCCATGCGCTCGATCACCATGTCGACCGCCTCGCCGACGACCACGCCAATGCGCGGGCGCTGGCGCGCGGCCTGTCTCAGATCAACGGCATCGCGGTACAGGCGCCGGAGACCAACCTCGTCTTCTTCAAGCCCGACGGCGCCGGCGTATCAGGCGACAAGATGGTCGCCGAGCTGCGCAAGCGCGGCGTGACACTGGCGATGATGGACGGCCGGATCAGGGCCTGCACGCATCTCGATGTCACCGCAGCGATGATCGAGGAAGCGGTCGGGCAGGTCAGGGACATCGTGCGCGCGGCGTAACTCCCGTGGCCCGGATGGAGCTCCATGGAAATCCGGCTGCCAAACTACGGCAGCCGTTTTCCGACGTAGTCAGTTCCTTCCTGGTGAAGGGTCACTTGCATTGCCGCGTTCTGGCCGTCCGTGTCGAATGACAGCGCGGCATCGACGATCTTGAAAAAGAACTCGTGATCGCTGGTGGCGAAGATTTCGCGCCGCTCCTGCCCTGTCGCCTCGCTGAACAGGCGATTGCCGACCCTTGTGACGTGGATCGAAAATTCCGGCGAGAACCGATAGGTCCCGACCAGACGGTCCAGCGTCTGCGGGCTCACTGCAAGGAACTTCCCGACCTTGGCCTGGCGATCCGGCCAGCGGTACTCGGCCGCGATGCTGCGCAGGATCTCGTCGACGAGGATCCGACCGCCCCAGCCGTTGGTCATGACAACGGCGCCATCGCCGTTCTCGAAAATGACCATGGTGTCGATGAAGCCCTCGTTCACGCCGTTGTGCCAGAATTGCCGGTTGGGCGCCGAGCCGCGAACCAGCCAGCCCAGCCCGCGTCGTCCGATCCCAGGGGGTAGCCCGTCGGCACTGCCAAGAACCGGCGAGAGCATCTCGGCCGTCATCGATTGCGACAGAACGGGATTGCTCCGACCGGCTAGCGAATCCAGCACGCCGAGCAAGAGATGGGCGAGATCGGCCGGCGTCGTCCATAATCCCGCGGCGGCCAGTTCGGGATAGACATGCGGGCCGCCCGGCACCGGCGCGCCGTCTGACCGGTACGGCGTGGCGGCCATCGTCAAACGATCCGCAGGCAATGGCTGCGCGAAGCTGGAATGCGTCATCCCGAAAGGCTTGAGGACGACATCGTCGAGCAGCGCAGGAAACGGCCGCCCCATCACGTCGACGAGCAGTTGCTGAACGATCGTGTAGCCGCTGCCGGAATATTGATCCTGCTTGCCGGGTTCGTGCTCGACCCGGACAGGCGCGCTGTTCGCAGGCGGCGTGCCATCGAGAATCTGGCGAAGAGAGGGGACCGGCTGGCCGACCTGATAGCCCGGGTAGTAGGGCACGTTCGTCCCGGCCGTGTGGCTCAGCAACCGCCGAACTGTCACCCGGGACCGGGGATACGGATAGTTCGGAATCTTCCAGCTCTTGAGCGCAGCGTTGACGTCCGCATCGAGATCGAGCTTGCCGGCCTGGGCCAGCGCAAGAGCGGCGATGGCGGTCACCGGCTTGCTGATCGAGGCCGCCTGAAACAGCGTTTCCGGCACCACGGGCGGACCGCCGACGGCGGCTGAGCCAAAGCCGCGCGCCCATTCGATGGCGCCGCCATGAATCACCGCGATGCTGACACCGGGAACGTGCAGCTCGTTCATGCGATCGGCAAGCGTCATTGGCGCATCGCCGTCGACGACAATCGCCGTCCTCAGGCCGTTCAAGACATGGTCGATCCGCTGCATGACGTCGGCATCACCGAGGCGGCGAGGTTCTTCGGCCAGAACAGGCCGGCACGCAGTCATGGCGGCAGATGTGACGGCCACCAGGATGAGCTTGCGGAGAGTGAATGTCATCGCCTGCATGACCACCTCCGCGCGCCACGTCTACCGTCCCATCGCCCGGTAGATCAGCGCCTTCAGCTCCTGCTGGATCCGGCCGCGCTGCGACGGCGTCTGCACCATGAAGATGCCGAACAGATCGTCCGCGGGATCGATGAAGAAGAAGGTGCCTCCGACACCGTCCCAGCGATACTCGCCCAGCGGCCAGTCTGTGTTCACCGGCACCGAGGTGCGGACCGCGAAGCCGAGGCCGAAGCCGGAGTTCGGACCGGGATAGTAGTTCTGGTCGCGCACGACGCCGGTCTCCGGACCGATATGGTCCCTCGCCATCAGCGCGATGGTCTCCGCCTTCAGATAGCGCCTGCCTTCATAGCTGCCGCCATTCAGCAGCATCTGCGAGAAGCGCGCATAGTCGCCGATGGTGCCGACCATGCCGCCGCCGCCGGATTCCCATCGCAGCGGCTTGCGCGGATTGCGGACGTCGGCGACCGGACTGATGGTGCGATCCTTCGGCATCGGCTCGGCGATCAGCGGCCATTTCGTCCGGTCGGCGACATAGAACGCGGTCTCGTTCATCCCGAGCGGGCCGAGCAGCCGCTCCTTCTCGACCTGAAACAGCGATTTGCCTGTTATCACCTCGATGATGCGGCCGAGCACGTCGGTGGAATGGCCGTAGTCCCATTGTGCGCCGGGTTGTTCGGCAAGCGGCAATGCCGCAAGCCGCGCCACGAATTCGGCATTGTCGGGATCGTTGTCGAACAGGCCGGCATCGGCGTAGGTCTTGTTCACGATACCACCGCCGTAATAGCCGTAAGGCAGGCCGGCGGTGTGGCGCATCAGGTCTTCGATGGTGATGGGGCGCTTGAGCGGCTCCAGCGTCATCGCCATCTTGCCCTCATCGCCGCGCTTTTCCATCCCGACCTTCATATCGGCAAAGGCCGGGACATATTTCGACACCGGATCGCCGAGGGCGAGCTTGCCTTCCTCGACCAGCATCATCGCGATGACCGTGGTGATCGGCTTCGACATCGAATAGAGGCGGAAGATGGTATCCGCGCTCATCGAGAACTCGGTGGCGACGTCGCGAACCCCGAACTTCTCGTAATAGACCGGCTTGCCATGCTGCTGCAGCAGCAGGATCGCGCCCGGGATCTTTCCGGTCGCGACCTCGTTCCGGACATAGTCGGAGACCTTGGCGAGGCCTTCCGCCGAGAAGCTGTGCGCGGCCGGCCCCGCGGAGCCGGCCTTCGCAACCGTTGCGACCAACGCGAACGCGAGTGACGCGACGAACGCGCGGCCCCCACGCATGCAAGCGCATGAGCCGATCCGCCTGAATCGGATCATGCCGTCATTCCCTTCTTTTCAACGCGTTGCTTCACGCGAACCGGTATCCACTTCGCTCGAAAACGCTCTAGTTTTCCATGGCTTCATAGACAAGCTGCTTCAGCGTCCGCTGGATGCGCTGACGCTCGGTCGGCGTCTGCTCCAGCAGGACGAAGAAGAAGTCCTGCTTGCGGTCGATGACATAATAGCAGCCGCTGGCGCCGTCCCATTTCAGCTCGCCGAGATCGCCGGGCGGCGGCGGCTTCGCAGTGCCGGGATCGGTGCGCACCGCGATGCCAAGCCCGAAGCCGAAGCCGTCGCCGGGGAAGTAGAAAAAGTCGCGCTCGACGCCGGAGCCCGGCCCGACGCGGTCGGTCGTCAGCTCCTTGAACGTCTCCGGCTTCAGAATGGTCTTGCCGTCGAGGGTGCCGCCGTTAAGCAGCATCTGCGCGAAGCGCGAATAATCCGCCATGGTCGAGACCATGCCGCCGCTGGCGGACTCCCATTTCTTGGCCTTGGTCGGATCGTTGACCCGGCCGACCCGGAAGTCGCTGTCGTTCGGCATCGGTTCGGCCATCAGCTTCTGCTTCTCGGGATCGGTGACGAAGAAGCCGGTGTCCTTCATGCCGAGCGGGTCGAGCAGCCTTTCGCGCTCGATCGTCGAGAGCTTCTCGCCGGTGGTCAGCTCCATCACGCGCGCCAGAATGTCGGTGGAATGGCCGTATTGCCAGAGCGCGCCGGGCTGGTTGTGCAGCGGCAGCTTGGCGATCCGCTCGGCGAATTCGGCGAGATCGAAATCTCCGCCGTAGATATTGGCTTCCTTGTAGGCCTTGCGGACCAGGCTGTCGCCATAGAAGCCGTAGGTGATACCCGACGTATGCGTCATCAGATCGAGGATCGTGAGCGGCCGCTTTGGCGGCACCAGCTCCAGCGTCTTGGTGCCGTCCTCGGCCTTTTTCTCGACGCCGACCTTCACGTTGGCGAAGGACGGAATGTATTTCGAGACGGGATCGTCGAGCTTGTATTTCCCTTCCTGCAGCAACTGCATCGACACCACGGCGGTGATCGACTTGGACATCGAGGCCAGGCGGAAGATGGTCTTGTCCGTGATCGGCACCTTGCTGACCACATCCTGCACGCCGAAGGCCTCGTGATACACCGGCTTGCCGTGCTGCTGGATCAGGACGATAGCGCCCGGAATCTTTCCGGTCGCGACCTCGTTCTTGAAGAACTCGCTGATCCTGGCGAGCTTGGCGGGATTGAAATGCGCACCCGCCGGAATCTCGTAGGTGCCCTCGGTGTGCGGGTACGCCGGCGCCGCCAGCACCACCGCGGCGGCGGCTGCGGCGGCGCACGTCAAACGAAATGAATGCATTTGAACTATCCCTCCCCGGAAATCACGGGGAAGTGTAGCGGCGGTATCATCAGGCACAAGGGCTGCCAAAGGCCTCCAGGACCTCCTGATGAAGCTGACCGCTTTGGGGCGAGAAGCAGCAGAAGATCACCTGCGTGAGGCCGGGTGCGGCGACCAGGGCATCGACGACGGCCTTGACCGCAATGCCGGCGGCGCGGTCCGGCGGGAAGTGATAGACGCCGGTCGAGATGGCGGGAAATGCAATAGAGCCAAGCTGATTGGCGTGGCACAGCTCAATGCCGCGGCGATAGCAGGATGCGAGCAGCGCATCCTCGTTTTGGGTGCCGCCGTGCCAGATCGGGCCGACGGCGTGGATCACGTGCTTGGCCGGGAGCCGATAGCCTTTGGTGATCTTGGCGTCGCCGGTCTTGCAGCCGTGCAGGGTGCGGCACTCGGCGAGCAGCTCGGGGCCTGCGGCACGATGGATCGCGCCGTCGACACCGCCGCCACCGAGCAGCGATGAATTGGCCGCGTTGACGATGGCGTCAACGCGCAGGGTCGTGATGTCGGTAACGATGACTTCGAGCCGCGCCTTGCCGATCTGGCGCGCCGTCAAGGTCAGGCAGCCACGTCGACCGGGATGCCCTTGTCGGCAAACAGCTGCTGCAATTCGCCGGCCTGGAACATCTCGCGGATGATGTCGCAACCGCCGACGAACTCGCCCTTCACATAGAGTTGCGGAATCGTCGGCCAGTTCGAATAGACCTTGATGCCATTGCGCAGTTCGGCGGACTCGAGAACGTTGAGGCCTTTGTAGCCGACGCCGATGTGGTCGAGGATCTGCACGACCTGACCGGAAAACCCGCACTGCGGGAATTGCGGCGTGCCCTTCATGAACAGCACGACGTCGTTCGACTTCACTTCGTTGTCGATGAATTGCTCGATGCTCATTTTCGCTTCCTTCGGGGGCGACGCTCTCAGTCCTTGACGGGCCGGCCCGCCCTTCTAACCCGTGACTGACTATATATGTAGCTCAAACCATTGTGCATCCAAAGCAAAATGGCGGAAATCTGGCATGCGCCGGGCGCTGCGGGCGCCCAAAAGGGGCCGGGATTATCTGACGGCCCCAATATCATCGCGGGGGGAGGCTTTTTTCCCGTAACGGAGCCCCTATCTAGGACGAACTGTCCGTCGGGAACCAGTTTGCCGAAGCAACGTTCTCTCCCTTGAATCGGAGACCCCTGTGACGAAACCAGCCTCTGCCGCGGCCGCCCTTCCCGCCGCCTCCCCGTCACTGTCCTCCGAATCCGGGCCGCTCGCCGAGCGGCTCGTGAACGCCTATCGCGCCGTCCGCGACGAGACCGAGCGCCGGACCGCGCCGCTGTCGCCCGAAGACCAGCTGATCCAGTCGATGCCGGATGCGAGCCCCGCCAAATGGCACCGCGCCCATACCACCTGGTTCTTCGAGCAGTTTCTGCTCGGCGAGCACGTCGAGGGCTACACGCCATTCCATCCGGACTACGCTTATCTGTTCAATTCCTATTACGTCAGCGCCGGTCCGCGGCACGCCCGCCACCAGCGCGGCCATTTGACCCGCCCGACCGCCGACGAAGTCACCGCCTACCGCCGTCATGTCGACGCCGAGGTGGTGAAATTCTTCCGGACTGCCGGAGCCGACAAGCTCGAGGCGCTGGTGCCGCTGGTCGAGGTCGGCCTCAATCACGAGCAGCAGCATCAGGAGCTGATGTACACCGACATCCTGCATGCCTTCGCGCAGAACCCGATCCCGCCGGCCTACGATCCGGCGTGGCGCTTCCCGGCGGCGCATCGCGGGCCTGAGGAATGGGTGACGCTCAACGAAGGCATCCACACCGTCGGCCACGCCGACGACAGCTTCCATTTCGACAATGAGAAGCCCGCGCATCGCGCTCTGGTCGGCCCGGTCAAGCTCGCGAAGAATCTCGTCACCAATGCCGACTGGCTCGCCTTCATCAAGGACGGCGGCTATTCCACCGCCACGCTGTGGCTGATGGATGGCTTTGGCACCGTGAGCAACGAGGGCTGGCAGGCACCCGGCCATTGGCGCGAGATCGACGGCGAATGGAAGATCATGACGCTCGGCGGCCTGCAGCCGATCGATCCGTCAGCGCCGGTTTGCCATGTCAGCTATTACGAGGCCGACGCCTTCGCCCGATGGGCCGGCAAGCACCTGCCGACCGAGATGGAGTGGGAGGTCGCCGCGCGCGCCGGCCTGCTCAACGACGCCTACGGCATCGTCTGGCAATGGACCCGCAGCGCCTATTCGCCCTACCCGGGCTACCGCGCGATCGAGGGCGCGCTCGGTGAGTACAACGGCAAGTTCATGGTCAACCAGCTCGTGCTGCGCGGCTCGTCGCTGGCGACGCCTTCAGGTCACAGCCGTGTCACCTACCGCAACTTCTTCTATCCGCACCATCGCTGGCAATTCACGGGGTTACGCCTCGCCGACTATGCCTGATCAAGCACTGTCGACATCAATGGCGCGCCGGTAAGCGCGTTCGGGAGAGTATCATGAATGTGCATGCCGCCGCTTTGGCCAAAGCGTATCCGTTCGACGAAGCGACTTCGGCGTTCGCCGGCGACGTGATCGGCAATCTCGCCCGTCACCCGAAGCGGCTGTCGCCGAAATATTTCTACGACGCCACCGGCTCCGAGCTGTTCGAGCAGATCACGGTGCTGCCGGAATATTATCCGACGCGCACCGAGCTTGGCATCCTGCGCGACCGCGGCGACGAGATCGCCGCGATCATCCCTGACGGCGCGGCGCTGGTCGAGTTTGGCGCCGGCGCGACCACCAAGGTGCGTCTGCTGCTCGAGCATTGCGAATTCGCAGCCTACGTGCCGGTCGATATCTCGGGCGATTTCCTCAAAGCCCAGGCCGACGGGTTGCGGAAGGATTTCCCCGGTCTCGGCATCTACCCGGTCGCGGCCGATTTCACCACGCCGTTCGCGCTGCCCGAGGCCGTCGCCGCGATGCCGAAGGTCGGCTTCTTCCCCGGCTCGACGCTCGGCAATTTCGAGCCGAGCGAGGCCTTGGCCTTCCTGCGCAGCGCACGCCAGATCCTCGGCCACGGCGCGCAGATGATCATCGGCGTCGACCTCGAGAAGGACGAGCGCGTGCTGTACGACGCCTATAACGACGCTGCCGGCGTCACCGCGCGGTTCAACCTCAATGTGCTGGTTCGCATCAACCGCGAGCTCGGCGGCAATTTCGATCTGTCGGGCTTCACGCACCGCTCGATCTACAACCGCGACCGCCATCGTATCGAGATGCACCTGATCAGCCGCAAGGCGCAGACCGTGCGCATCCTCGGCAATACCTTTGCGTTCCGTCCGGGCGAGAGCATTCACACCGAGAACAGCTACAAATACTCGCTCGAGCGTTTCACCGCGCTCGCCCGCAGCGGGGGCTGGACGGTGCGCGAGAGCTGGACCGACGCCAACACGATGTTCTCGGTGCACGCGCTGGTCGCGGACTAGCACCCAAACCTGGGGACGGGGCAAATCATGGGCAGGCGTCCGCTGCAGATCGCGACGGCGTTGCTCGCCCTGGTCCCGATCCTGACCGGCATCATCACCATGCTCGGCGTCAGCGATCCGCTCTACGCCTCCTCGGGCGTTCCGGCGCTGCCGGTGCTCGACAGCAATTTGCGCTTCTTCGGCGGGGTCTGGCTCGGTCTCGGGCTCGCACTGCTCTGGCTGGTGCCGCGCATCGAGAGCGAGGGCGTGCTGTTTCGGATGGTCTGGGGCGGCATCTTCCTCGGCGGCATCGGCAGGCTGCTGTCGATGCTGATGGTCGGCTTGCCGCCGCTGCCCTTCGTGGGCTTCACCGCGCTCGAAGTGATCGGCGCACCGCTGTTCGTCTATTGGCAGCACCGCGTGGCTACGGCCGGTCGCAAGTAGCGGCGGCCGCTATTCCTCTTCCCCCGTCGACCGCAGCGAGATCGACTCCCACGCCGCGACCACGATCATGATCGCGGTGGTAACGATCGAGAGCACCAGCGGCGACATCTCGCGCGCGAAATAGGCCGTGATCGCCAGCGCGACGATTCCGACGCCGTGCGACAGCTGCAGGAAGTTGCGGATCACATATTTGAACAGGATGGTCCCGACCAGGAACAGCATGGGCCCGCCGATCGAGCTGACGATCGTGTTCAGGTCGGAATGGCCGGACGGGTGCTTCAGCACCAGTTCGTCGGCCACCGCGGTGAGGATGATGCCGCCGACGATCGGCATGTGCAGATAGGTATAGGCGATCCGCGCCACGCGGCCGGATTCCTCTGACTTGGAGATCATGTCCGAGCCGGCCTCGGCGCCCTTGTGGAAATAGATCCACCACATCGCGATGCTGCCGACCAGCGCCGAGATGAACGCCGCCATGTTCTCCGGCGTCCAGGTCAGCTCGGCAAAGGTCGCGCCGTCGACCACGATGGCCTCGCCGAGCGCAATGATGATGAAGCCCGCGCAGCGTTCGGCCATGTGGCCGCCCTCGACCGACCACGCCTCGATCGAGGAAAAGCCGAGCCCAGGGGTCCAGAACCGCGCGGCTGGCGCGATATATTCGATGGTCAGCGCCGCGATCCAGAGCCACATCCGCGTCTCGTGCTCGGCGAAGCCGCCGAGAATCCACAGCACGGCCGAGCAGGAGAGCCAGGTCAGGATGCGGATGGCGTTGTGGCGCACCGCCGTCCGGCGCCGCGGCGTCGCCAGCAGCCAGAACGTGGTGCGGCCGACCTGCATTGCAGCATAGGTCCCGGCAAGCCACAGCCCGCGGCCCTCGAAGGCGGTCGGTATGGACGTCGACAGCAACAGCCCGCCCAGCATCAGTACGAACAGCAGCAGGCGGACCGGCGTCAGCTCGGGATTGAGCCAGTTGGTGACCCAGGTGGTGTAGACCCACACCCACCACACCGCGAGGAACAGCAGCGTGACCTGCACCGCCCCAAGCGGGGTGAAGTGGTGCAGCAGCGTATGCGACAGCTGCGTGACGGCGAAGACGAAGACGAGGTCGAAGAACAGCTCGGCATTGGTGACGCGGCTGTGCTGGTTCGGCACGATGACACGAAACATCGCGCCGCGCGGATTGTCTGCCATCGCTCGAGGCCCCCGCCTGCTGGCCGCCGGGGCCCTAGCCTTCCGGCACGCCGGTTTGCAGGGCCAGCGCGTGCAGCACGCCGCCCATCTGGCCCCTCAGCGACTGGTAGACGATCTGGTGCTGCTGGACGCGGGACTTGCCGCGGAAGGACTCGGAAATAACAGTGGCCGCGTAGTGGTCGCCGTCGCCGGCCAGATCGCGGATCGTCACCTCGGCATCGGGAATCGCTGCCTTGATCATCGATTCGATATCACGGGCGTCCATCGGCATCCCAGTCCACCTCCGTCAGGTCGTTCGAATCAGGCCGCTCGGCCAGATAAACCTAAGGATAAAACCTAGCCCTTGGGGTCTTCTAGGTCATCCCGGGCACACTATATTCCCATTCCCAGCGATTTAAACCTGCATCAATCGGTCACAAGCCATCACGCCAAAATGACCAGAAGAGGCGCAGAATCATGAAGCTCCCCGGCCCCGACCATCCGATCACCATCACGCCCAATGCCAAGCGCGTCCGCGTCACCGCCGACGGCGTCGTGATCGCCGAGACCACCCATGCGCTGACCTTGAAGGAAGCGAGCTATCCGGCCGTGCAATACGTCCCCCGGCAGGACGCCAACATGGAGCTGTTGACCCGCACCGAGCGGACCACGCATTGCCCGTACAAGGGGGACGCGAGCTACTTCAGCATCAAGGCCAACGGCAAGACGCTGGACAACGCGATCTGGACCTATGAGGAGCCCTTCCCGGCCATGACCGAGATCGCCGGCCACCTCGCCTTCTATCCGGACAAGGTGAAGATCGAGGAGGTCGCCTAGGGGAATCGTCGCCTGCCGCAAGCGCCGGGTCTCGCCCGGCCTTTCGTCGCGCGCTGACCCAGCCTGCAAAACGGCAATGCCCGGGCGAGGCCCGGGCATGACGTCGGGAGCGCTCGGCCCCGATCCCAGCTATACCCGGAATATCGTGAGCCCGAGGATCAGGAGCACCAGGAAGATCACGACGAATACATAGAACAGAAAGCGCGCGATGTCGGCGGAGGCGGCGGAAATGCCGGTGAAGCCGAGCAAGCCCGCGATGATCGACACGACAAGGAAGATCAGCGCCCATTTCAAAATTGTCATTGTTCACCCCGGATAACCGCGCGCGTCCCCAGTTCGGACGAGAACGCCCGCACCCGACCGCAGTTCCAAAAACGAAACAGATTCGCCGAGATGACCGACCTCGATACTCCCCGATCCGGCCGATTGGGCCTTGCTGAATCGGGTTCCCGATTGCAACATCAGAGTGCAGACCCGGCTGGTGGCACCATGAAATCGATTGCTCACGCGGCTCCGGCCGTCGACATCCAGGCAGCACCGAAGCTCCACAAGCGCAATGTCGCGCTGGACCGCGCGCGTACCTTCCTGACCCTGGTCGTGCTGCTGCACCACGCGGTGATCCCCTACACCTATTTCGGGCACACCGACCCGACATCGTGGATCGGCTTCGACTGCGTGGTGCTCGCCACCGACAGCTTCTTCATGGCGATGTTCTTTTTCCTGTCGGGGCTGTTCGTCTGGCCGGGGCTCGGAAACAAGCCATGGCTGATCTTCCTGCGCGACCGGCTGCTGCGGCTCGGCCTGCCGTTCGTGGTCTGCGCGGTCAGCGTGATTCCGCTCGCCTATTACGCGATCGCGCTGCGTCAGACGCCGGGGCTGAGCTTCTCCGAATTCTGGTGGAAAACCATGACGGTCGGACCATGGCCGAGCGGTCCGATCTGGTTCGTCTATGTCTTGATGGCCTTCGACCTGACGGCGAGCATTTTGTACCGGGTGTCGTCGCGTCTGCTCGATCCGATCAACCGTCTGTCGATCAAGGGATTTCGACGTCCCTCGAAGTTCTGGCTGTTCCTCGTCATCGTCAGTGCCGCCGCCTACCTGCCGATGCTGATCCATTACGGCCAGAACTACTGGTTCGAGTTCGGGCCGTTTTCGGTGCAGGCGAGCCGCGTGCTGCTGTATGCGTCCTACTTCTTCATCGGCGCGGGAATCGGGGCGGCGAACCTCGAGGGTGGCGTGCTCAGCGCCCACGGACGGCTGACCGAGCGGCGCTGGTTCTGGACCGGCATCACGCTGATCCCCTACTGTTTGATGTGGGTGATGATCTACATCAAGCGTATGATCATCGGTAACCCCGATCCGCTGCCCGGCTGGTATCTCGGGATCTACGGCAGCTTCTACGTGCTGTTCAGCGCCTCGATCCTGTTCGCGATCCTGGCCTACTTCCTGCAATCGAAATCGTCGGGCCCGACGCTGCTCGACCGCATGCAGGGCGACGCCTACGGCATGTTCCTGGTGCACTATCCGATCGTGCTGTGGCTGCAATACTGGCTGTTCGATATGGAGCTGCCGGCGTTCGCCAAGGCCGCGATCGCGTTCTTCGCCACCGTGGCGCTGAGCTGGGCGGTCACGGCCGTGCTGCGCAAGATTCCCGGCTCGAGATACGTGCTCTAATCATGCCGCGATCTCACCCCTCGCCGCCACGCTTTCCAGCCGCGGGGCGGCCGCCGCGCGATGGTCGCGGGCGATCAGGATGTAGAAGGTCGGCAGCACGAACAGCGTGAACAGCGTGCCGATCAGCATGCCCATCACCACGACGATGCCGATGGCGAAGCGGCTCGCCGCGCCGGCGCCGTCGGCATAGAGCAGCGGCGCGAGGCCCGCGACCATCGCGGCTGTTGTCATCAGCACCGGCCGCATCCGCACCGCGGCCGCCTTCTGGATCGCGGCGACCCGGTCGAGCCCTTCGTGATGCTGGATCTCGTTGGCGAAGCTCACCATCAGGATGCCGTGCTTGGAAATCAGCCCGATCAGGGTGACGAGGCCGATCTGGGTGTAGATGTTCAGCGTGGTGAAGCCGAAATACAGCGGCAGCAGCGCGCCGCAGACCGCGAGCGGCACCGTGACCATGATCACCAGCGGATCGCGAAAACTCTCGAACTGCGCCGCCAGCACCAGGAAGATCACGATCAGCGCCATGCCGAAGGTGACGATCAGGCGATTGCCCTCCTGGACATATTGCCGGCTGTCCGACAGCCAGTCGACCGTCATGCCCGGCGACAGTTTTTGCGCCTGCATGAACGACACCGCCTGTCCCATGGTCACGCCGGGCTTGAGCACCGCCGAGATCGTCGCCGCGTTCATCTGGTTGAACTGCGGCAGCCGGTTCGGCTCCGGCTTGACGTTGACCTTGATCACCGTCGACAGCGGAAACATCTGCCCCGAGCTCGAGCGGACGTTGAAGTTTCCGAGCCCTTCCGGCGTGACCCGGTCGACCTGGCGCACCTGCGGGATCACCTCGTAGGAGCGTTCGAAGAAATTGAAGCGGTTGACATAATTCTCGCCGACCAGCACCGCGAGCGTGTCGGCGATGGTCTGCATGCTGACTCCGGCCTCGGCCGCCTTGGCGTGATCGATGGTGATCCGCGCGGTCGGGCTGTCGAAGGCGAGGTCGCTGTCGACGAAGGCGAACAGCCCGCTCTTCCATGCGGCCCCCTTCAGCGTCTCGACCTCCTGATAGATGGTGGCGAAGTCGCCGGCCGAGCGCACCACCATCTGGAACGGCAGGCCGCCGGTCGCCGCCGGCAGCGCCGCCGGCTGGAACGGCGTCACGCTGGCGCCGAGCACGCCGTAGGACATGCCGTAGAGCTGGTTCTGGATGTCGTTGGCCGAGCGCTTGCGCTTGTCCCAATCGGTCAGGGTGATGCCGCCGAAGGCATGGTTCTGTCCGTCGGTACCGTTGATGAACCAGCTCGCGTGGTATTCGGGGAACGAGCGAAACAGCTGCTCGATCTGGTCAGAAGAGCGCGTGGTGTAGTCGACGCTGGCATATTGCGGCGCGCGGAGCACGGTGAACACATAGCCCTGGTCCTCGGAGGGCGCGAGCTCGCGCTGGCTGCCGAGGAACAGCACCACGATCGCCGCCAGCACGCTGAATGCCACCAGCAGCACTGCGGCGCGCATCTTGAGCGTCGCGGCCAGCAGCCGGCCGTAGCCGCGCGACAGCCTTGAGAACTGATGCTCGACGAAACGGGCAAACCGGCCGTGCGAGGTGGCTTCGCCGAGCAGCTGCGCGCTCATCATCGGCGACAAGGTCAGGGCGATGACGCCCGAGACCACGACCGAGCCCGCCAGCGTGAAGGCGAATTCGCGGAACAGGCTGCCGGTCAGGCCACCCATCAGGCCGATCGGCGCATAGACCGCGGCGAGCGTGATCGTCATCGCGATCACGGGACCGATGATCTCGCGCGCGCCGATCAGGGCCGCGTCGCCGGGCCTCCGTCCTTCCTCGATGTGGCGATGAATGTTCTCCACCACGACGATGGCGTCGTCGACCACGAGCCCGATCGCCAGCACCATCGCGAGCAGGGTCAGCAGATTGATCGAGAAGCCGAGCGCCAGCATCATCGCGGCGGTACCCACCAGCGACAGCGGCACGGTGACCACGGGGATCAGCACCGAGCGGAACGATCCCAGGAACAGCAGGATCACCACCACCACGATCGCGATCGCCTCGGCCAGCGAATGCTGCACCTCCGATATCGAGGCCTTGACGAAGTGCACGATGTTGAAGACGTCGGCGACCTTCAAACCGGGCGGTGCCACGCGGTTGAGGTCCTCGATCACCTTGCCGGTGGCGGCGACGATCTCCAAGGGATTGCCGTCGGGCGTCGGCTGCACCGCGATGTAGACCGTGGGCCTGCCGCTGTCGCGCGCATTGGAATCGTAGTTCTCGCCGCCGATCTCGAGCGTCGCGACGTCGCCGAGCCGCACCAGGCCCCCGCCGCCGGCGCCGGTCTTGATCACCATCTTGCGGAAATCGTCGAGATTGCGCAGATCGGTCGCCGCGGTGATGTTGGTGACGGTCATCTCGCCGCGCAGCCGCCCAGGCGCCGCCTGCACGTTGTTGGACCGCAGCGCGGCGGAGATATCGGCCGCGGTCAGCCCGCGCGCCGCAAGCTTGAACGGATCGATCCACACCCGCATCGCCAGCGACGATCCGCCCGAGGTGTCGGCCGACGCGACGCCGGGCACCGAGGTGAGCAGCGGCTGCGCCACGCGGGTGGCGAAGTCGGTGATCTGCGCCGGCGTCAGCGTGTCGCTGGTGAAGGCGATGTACTGCACCGCCGACGCGCCGTCGGTGATCTTGGTGATGACAGGGTCGAACACGCCGGCCGGCATCCGGTACTTGACCTGCTGCACCTTGGCGAGCACCTCGGTCATGGCGCGGTCGGCATTGGCGTTGAGCACCAGCTTGGCCTTGATCTGGCTGAGGCCGAGCGTCGAGTTCGAGGTCATGTACTCGATGCCGTTGGCGGTCGCGATCGATTGCGCGATGACAGACGTCACGAAGCCCTGCATGACGTCCTGGGTCGCGCCGGGGAACGAGACGTCGACCTGGATCGTCGCGCTCTCCATGCTGGGATATTGCCGCACCGGCAACGAGACCATCGCCGCGGTGCCGATCAAGAGGATCAGCAGGCTGACGACCGTCGCCAGAATCGGCCGGCGGATGAAGATGTCGGTGAAATGCATGATGATTCCTCGGGCGCTGCTCGCGAAGCTAGCGTCCCGTCTCCGGCGTCTCCGCCATGGTCATCTGGACGGCCGCGCCGGGCATGACGCGGAGCTGGCCCGCGGTGACGATGTGATCGCCGGGCGAAAGCCCCTGCTCCACCACGACACGCTCGCCGATCCGTTGCCCGGTCTTCACGGCGACGCCGACCGCCTTGTTGTCGGGCACGACCAGCACGCTCTCGCCGGATGCGCTGGTCTGGATCGCGGTGACCGGCACCACGATGGCGTCCGGCTGCGGCGGCAGCACGACGTTCACCATCACGAAGAGGCCCGGCCGCAGCAGCCGGTCGGGATTGGAGAACAGGGCTTGCACGAGGACATTGCGGGTGTCCTCGGCGACCTGCGGCTCGATGGCGTTGATCTTTGCCTCGAACACCC
The DNA here is from genome assembly GCF_054820065.1 of Bradyrhizobium sp. UFLA06-06. NCBI lineage: Bacteria > Pseudomonadati > Pseudomonadota > Alphaproteobacteria > Hyphomicrobiales > Nitrobacteraceae > Bradyrhizobium > Bradyrhizobium sp. UFLA06-06. Next base: position 23,684 of record NZ_JADFUD010000004.1, on the reverse strand, counting down.
GATCGGGGAAAGCGTCGGTACGGATCGTCACCGCGCCTCCCACCTTCAGATTTGACAGGCGCTGCTGCGGAACGGTGAAATTGGCATAGAGCTGGTCGAGCGCGGTCAGCGTCGCGAGCGCATCGCCGGCATTGACGTATTGGCCGAGATTGACCTTGCGCAGGCCGATCTGGCCCGCGAACGGCGCGCGGATCGTCATCTGCGCGATCTGCGCATCGAGCTGGTCGAGCGAGGCGTCGGCCTGCTTCAGATCTTCCTGCCGCTGCTGCAGCGTCTCCTGGGTCACGAAGCCGGACGGCGCGAGGCCCTGCGAACGCTTCTCCTGCAGCTGCGCAAATCGTCCCTTGGAGACCGCGACCGCGCGCGCGGCGCGCAGCGGCGCGTCATAGAGCTGCACCAGCGGCGCGCCCTCGGCGACATCGGTGCCGGCATCGAGATTGATCGCGGTGACGCGGCCGGCAACCTCCGGCGCCAGAATCACCTGCCGCACCGCCTGCAGCGAGCCGATCGCCTCGATCGAGCGCGGCAAGGTTTCCGTCCGCACCACCATCGCCGCCACCGGCGTCGGCGGCGCTTCGGCGGTGGCCTTGGCCGAGGCGCTGGATCCACCTGCGCGCCAGGCAAACAAGCCGGCCGCGGCACAGACGAGCAACAGAACGGTGATGCCGAACGGCTTGGCACGAAGCCCGAGCCAGCGGCGCGACGACAATGATGCGGACGGCATAACGCTTCCAAGAACGAACCCCGGCGTGTCGGCCGGAAGCTTGCCCCTGCAAGCCCGCAACTGGTATAGAACCTCAAGTATGGTTGAGGTCAAGGCTGGCAGCTTGCAAGACTTCTAGTGCAAGGCTTCCAATGCAAGACTTCCAATCCGGGGATTGCCAGTCAATGACGCTTGCGCAGGAGCTTTCAGTCGGCGAAGTGGCGCGGCGCAGCGGGCTTGCTGTCTCCACCCTTCACTTCTACGAGAGCAAGGGACTGATCGCGAGCCGGCGCACCGGCGGCAACCAGCGCCGCTACATGCGCGGCGTGCTGCGGCGGATCGCGGTGATCAGGATCGCGCAGCGCGCCGGGATCGCGCTGGAAGAGATCAGGCAGACCTTCGCCGCGATACCGCTCGATCGCGCGCCGACCGTGCGCGAATGGGAGCGCGCGATGCGCGCCTGGACCGAGACGCTGGAGCAGCGCATCAACGATCTCACCGACCTCCGCGACAAGCTGTTCAACTGCATCGGCTGCGGCTGCCTGTCGGTGACCGACTGCCCGCTGCGCAATTGCGACGACAAGCTCGGCGCCCAGGGGCCGGGCCCGCGCATCCTGATCACCGCGGCCGAACGCCGGGCGCGGCGCAAGCGGCGGGGCTGACGGCGTTTTTCGCGGCCGACAAGTTGCGCACAACCTGCCTTTGGTCACATGCCGCCAGGTGATTCTCAGGTATGCTGGCCGGACTGCTTGACCCTAGGGAGTCCTGAGATGAACGACCCACAAGTTGGATGGATCGCCGCCATCATCGTCGGCGGACTGGCGGGCTGGCTCGCCGAGATGTTCATGAAGTCCGGAACCGGCATCTTCATGAACATCATCCTCGGCATTGTCGGCGCCGCGCTGGCGAACTGGCTGTTGGGTCTGCTCGGCGTGTCGCTCGGCGGAGGCTGGCTCAGCTATCTCGTCGCCGGCTTCATCGGCGCCTGCATCATCATCTTTGCCTGGCGCGCGGTCCGCGGCGCGACTTAGCGCGTGGTGAGATAGGTTGAATGGCGACGGCGCTGCGCTCCCCGCACGCGGGGCGAGGTGCAGTGGAGCCCGCTCCCAATTCGGCTTCAACAAAAGAAATAGCGCGATGAAGGGTTCATCGCGCCATTGAGATATTTGCTATGCGCCGCAGCGCCCGATTCGCTCGAATCAGGCGGCAGCGCCGCGCATGTAGTTCGGCAGCCAGTGCTCGAAGGCGCGCGACAGGCTCTCGATCGATACCTGCACCTCGCCGGCGACGGCGATCGCATCTCCGCCGGTGGTGCCGATGCGCGCGCAGGGCACGCTGGCACCCTTCATCTTGGCCAGCACGAGGCCTGCGTCGGCGGCCGGCACGGTGACGATGTAGCGGGCCTGATCCTCGCCGTACCAATAGGCATGCGGCACGATCGAGGACGGCGCGGCCAGGAGCTGCGCGCCGATGCCGCTTGCGATCGCCATCTCGGCGAGCGCGATCAAAAGACCGCCGTCGGAGACATCGTGCACCGCGGTCGCGGTGCCGGCATGGATCATGCCGCGCACCACGTCGCCATTGCGCTTCTCGGCAGCGAGATCGACCGGCGGCGGAGCGCCCTCCTCGCGGCCGCAGACGTCGCGCAGGTAGACCGACTGGCCGAGCCAGCCCTGGGTGTCGCCAACCAAGAGGATCGCCTCGCCGGCCGTCTTGAACGCCAGGGTCGCGGACTTGGTGAAGTCGTCGAGCAGGCCGACGCCGCCGATCGAGGGCGTCGGCAGGATGCCGCGGCCGTTGGTCTCGTTGTAGAGCGAGACGTTGCCGGATACGACCGGGAAATCCAGCGTGCGGCAGGCCTCCGAAATGCCCTTCAGGCAGCCGACGAACTGGCCCATGATCTCGGGCCGTTCAGGATTGCCGAAGTTGAGATTGTCGGTGATCGCGAGCGGCCGGCCGCCGACCGCCGTGATGTTGCGCCAGGCTTCGGCGACCGCCTGCTTGCCGCCCTCGAACGGATCGGCCTCGCAATAGCGCGGCGTGACGTCGACGGTGAGCGCAAGGCCCTTCGGTCCGTCCTCGACGCGAACCACGGCGGCATCGCCGCCGGGTCGCTGCATGGTATTGCCGAGGATGACGTGGTCGTACTGCTCCCACACCCAGCGCTTCGAGCACAATTCGGGCGTGCCGATCAGCTTTTCCAGCGCGTCCGCGATGCCGACCGGCGGTTTGACGTCCTGCCCGCGGATCACCGGCAGCGCATTCGAGGCGACGTGCGGACGGTCATAGACCGGCGCCTCGTCACCGAGCTCCTTGATCGGCAGGTCGGCCATCACGTCGCCGGCATGCTTGACGACGAAACGCTTGGTCGGCGTGGTGTAGCCGACGATGGCGAAATCGAGCCCCCATTTGCGGAAGATCGCCTCGGCCTCTTCTTCCTTCTCGGGCTTGAGCACCATGAGCATGCGCTCCTGGCTCTCCGAGAGCATCATCTCGTAGGCGCTCATGCCGGTCTCGCGGGTCGGCACCGCGCTGAGGTCGAGCTCGACACCGAGATCGCCCTTGGCGCCCATCTCGACCGCCGAGCAGGTCAGGCCCGCCGCGCCCATGTCCTGGATCGCGATCACGCAACCCTTTTCCATGATCTCGAGGCAGGCTTCCAGCAGCAGCTTCTCGGCGAAGGGATCGCCGACCTGCACGGTCGGGCGCTTCTCCTCGGAGGCGTCGTCGAATTCGGCCGAGGCCATCGAGGCGCCGTGAATGCCGTCGCGGCCGGTCTTGGAGCCGAGATAGACGATCGGCATGTTCACGCCGGAGGCCGCCGCGTAGAAGATCTTGTCGGCGTCGGCGAGCCCGACCGCCATCGCGTTGACCAGGATGTTGCCGTCGTAACGGGTATGGAAGCGAACCTGGCCGCCGACCGTCGGCACGCCGAAGGAATTGCCGTAGCCGCCGACGCCCGCGACCACGCCGGATACCAGATGCCGGGTCTTGGGGTGCTCGGGCGCACCAAAGCTCAGCGCGTTCAGGCAGGCGATCGGGCGCGCGCCCATGGTGAAGACGTCGCGCAGGATGCCGCCGACGCCGGTGGTCGCGCCCTGGTAGGGCTCGATGTAGCTCGGGTGGTTGTGGCTCTCCATCTTGAAGACCACGGCCTGGCCGTCGCCGATGTCGATCACGCCGGCATTCTCGCCGGGGCCCTGGATCACCCAGGGGGCCTTGGTCGGCAGCCCGCGCAGATGGATGCGCGACGATTTGTACGAGCAATGCTCGTTCCACATCGCCGAGAAGATGCCAAGCTCGGTGAAGGTCGGAACTCGCCCGATCAGCTTGAGGATGCGCTCGTACTCGTCCGGCTTCAGCCCGTGGGCGGCGACGAGTTCGGGGGTGATTTGGGGCTCGTTCTTGGGGTCGTTCTTGGGCGCGTTCATGGGACCCTTAATAGGTAGATCGAACGGGGGCGAAAAGGCCTTTTAGGGCCCATTTCCGGCCTGTCCAGAGCTTTGCGGCAGCTGGCCGCGGCCCGGGATTTGCACTTGGATTTACATCCGGATTTGCACAACGGGGATGGATCGGATTTAAGGACCCGAACCCGATAATTGAAGGCCATATTTCGTGAACGAGCTCGCCAAAACTGCATTCAACCGCCGCCCCGACCTGCACGTCGAAACCGAGGGCGAATTCGCCGGCTGGCGAACCTGGACCCGGGACAATTTCGAGACCCATACCGGCCCGTTCTACCACCGTATGGACGAGAACGGCCGCATCACCTGCGCGTTCCGGGTCGGCAAGAAGCACCTCAACGGCTCCGGCAACGTCCATGGCGGCTGCTTCATGACCTTCGCCGATTACTGCCTGTTCGCGCTCGCCGGCTCGGTGCTGCAGGGCCCCGGCGTCACGGTCTCGTTCGCCTCGGAATTCCTCGACGCCGCCCGCGAGGGCGATCTGATCGAGTGCACCGGCGAGGTCACCCGCGCCGGCATGTCGCTGATCTTCGTGCGGGGCATGCTGACATCGGCGGAACGGCCGCTGTTCACCTTCTCCGGCACCATCAAGCGGGTGAAGCGCAGGGCGCCGGCGCAGGCAACGGCGTAAAGCGTGTGACGGCTGTGGGCACACGCCGTCATCCAGCCGTTACATCGGCACGAATTTGAATCGAAACCGCGGCCGTAGCGCGTTGTGTTCACGCTCGTTCTTCGCGTGAGGCAATACGAACTGCCGTTGTGACGCATCGACGCACTGTCGTTGCGTCGTCGCGCGCGCGTCACATGCGCGTCAGGCAAGCCCCCGAAGATTGCTGAACGGTTTCCGTTTGTGCGTTCGCGCAGCGATGTTGGGGCATCCTCATGAAATTGAAGACTTTCGTTTCCGTTACGACGGCGATGTCGCTTGTCGCGTCGCTGGCATGGACTGCAACTCCGGCACGCGCCGGTCAGGACGGCGACAATGGCGATCGCGGCGTTGGCGATGCTCGCGGTCACGATCAGGATCAAGACCAGGACCATGACGGTGGTCATCATGGCCGCAAGCCGCGCGTGGTGATGATCTCGCTCGACGGTGCCAAGCCCGATTTCATCCAGAAGTTCATCGAGGAAGGCGTGCTGCCGCGCGACGGCGGCCTCGCCCGGCTGAGCCGGCGCGGCGCAGTGGCGTTGCAGAACGTGACGGCGTCACCGTCGCTCACCGCGGTGTCGCATATCGCGATCGCGACCGGTTCGACGGCGGTCCACAACGACATCCCCTCGAACACGTTCGAGCCGATCGTCGGGCCGATCTCCGGCAGCATCAGCGGCTTTGCGGCGCCGATCGGCGGCTACAGCGAGAACCCGCTCGGGCCATCGACGCACCCGACGGCGGTGCCGTTGTGGGTGCAGCTGCGCCAGCAGGGCAAGAAGGTCGTTACGGCGACCTGGCCCGGCGGCGACGGCGCCGACATCTCCATCAACAAGACCGTGGTGCAGCCGGCCCAGCCGACCCGCATCACCGACTTCACGGTCCCGTTCGGGGCGTTCGGCGGCATCGGGGCCCAGGGCTTCTCGCTGTCGCGAGGCGACTTCACGGCCGACCCGAGCATCGTGGCGGCGCTGCAGGCTGCCGGCCATTTCTCGTTCAGCCCGGTGCTGGTGACCTCGGCACCGATCGAGACGTTCTCCTGCTCCGCCGCGGCAACCGCGACCTGCACCAACGCCTCGACGCTCGACGTCAAATATTCGATCCGTGTCGCCGCAATCGACACCACCAACGATCGCAAGGTGAACTACGACACGCTGGTGTTCTTCGATGCCAACCGCGGCATCACCGCAGGACCGTTCCACGCGCCGTCGACCGGGCCGGCCTATGTCAAGTTTGGCGGCGAAAACGCACCGTTCTTCTTTGAAGGCAGCGGGGCGAAGGTTGGTGCCGCGTACTTCGTGTCTGCGCTGTCTCCCGATCTCTCGGTGGTGCGCTTCGCCCGCTACGGCGCCAACTACATCCCGCGCAACACGCCTGTTCTCGCCGACGTCGACGACATCAACAACAACATCGGGTTCTGGCGTCCGCAGGCCGACTTCCGCATTCCGGAGCGGCTGAGCCCGGGCTTCACCAATTTCCCCGACGTCGAGATCGAGACGATGTTCGAGGACATGGTGAAGACCTTCGTGCGCTACCAGGCCAATATCGGCGAGCGCGCGATCAAGACGCATCCGGACGCCGACCTCGTCATGGTCTATATCGAGCAGCCCGACGGCTCCGAGCACCAGTTCCTGCTGACCGATCCGCGCCAGGGCACCAACCCGACCGACCCGAATTCGATCGGCGCCAACCAGGATGCCGCCAAGGTCAAGCGGTACGCGTCCTACATCCGTTTCGCCTACCAGATGGCCGACAGAGCGGTGAAGCAGATCGCCGATGCGGCGGGCCGCGACAGCAACGTGATCGTGGTGTCGGACCACGGCTTCGCGCCGTTCCACACCTCGGTCAATCTCACCAACATCCTGCGCAACGCCGGTATCGACACCAGCAAGGTCGGAATCCGCACCTCCGGCCCCGCCGCCGACATCTACATCAACCTGCAGAACCGCGAGCTCGGCGGCACCGTCGATCTCGCGACCTACCGCACACTGGTGGCGCAGATCACCGACGCGGTGAAGAACGCGGTCGACCCCAATGCCCGCTTCAACTACTCACTCAAGGACCAGCGCATCTTCACCGTCGTCGAGACCCGGCCGCTGCAATGCGACGCCGGAACCGGACAATGCATCAGCAAGACCATCGGCCAGGACTATGGCGACGTGTTCGCGCTGATGGCGCCCGGCTACAATTTCGACGGCATCCAGAACCCCGGCGTCGCGCGCCAGGGCGATGCGCCGTTCAACGCGGCAACCACCATGCTGTCGATGCCGAACTTCTATGGCGCCCACGGTCACGACCCCGAGCTTCCGGTGATGAGCGCGACGTTCATCGCCGCCGGGCCGCAGATCCGCAAGGACACCGTGGTGCGGCACATGCGCAATATCGACGTGGCGCCGACCATCATGCGGATCCTCGGTTCGGCACCGCAGCAGGTCGACGGCGAGGTGCTGGGCCAGGTCCTGCGCTAGGATTTCGGGCAAATTCCGCGCGACGGACGCCGGGCCGGCGTCCGTCGCTTTTTCCATACTCGCGCACATCCGGCTCGGAATTGCACGCCTGATCCGTCGCCCCTAGCCTTTCGCCTCACCACCAAGCTACATTCGCTCCATCGCGCGCCAATGCGCGAAGGGAGCCAATCAAGGTGCCGCAGAGCACAGCCAGAGAATCATCCGGAAAAATTCGAAGCGGTTTTCTCTCGCGACAAACGCAGAACGCGTTGACGCGGAGATCATGCTCAAGCCAAGAGCCAGGACGGGCGTGACGGCTCCCGCGAGAGTGCCCACTCCGTCGACGCCGGGCGCGCGCGGCTGGCGCGACTATGCGCTGCTGCTGGCGCTGGCCTGCTGCTGGAGCTCGACCTACCCGCTGACCAAGATCGGGCTCGGCTCGATCCCGCCGGTCACCTTCATTTCCGCGCGCTCGCTGGTGGCCGCAGCCTTCCTGCTCGTGGTGCTGCGCGTTCGCGGCGTTCGCGTCCCGACCGACATCAAGGCCTGGAAGCTGTTCGCCTTCCAGCAGACCATCAACTCCACGATCCCTTTTTTGGTGATCACCTGGGCGCAGCTTTACGTGCCGGCATCCAACACCGTGGTGCTGGCCTCGACGACGCCGATCTTCGCCTTCCTCATCACCTGGGCGATCACGCGGCACGAGCCAGCCTCGCTGCTCAAGCTGGTCGGCGCGATCCTCGGCCTCGCCGGCACGGTCGCAATCATCGGCCTCGACGCGCTCTCAGGCTTCGGCAAGGAGATCTTCGCCGAGATCGCGATCCTGCTCGCCACTGTCTCGTTCGCCTGCGCCACGATCTTCGGGCTTCGGCTGTCGGACTATGATCCGATGGTCGTGGCGGCCGGCTCGCTGTTGTTCGGCGGCACCGTGCTGCTGCCGGTCGCCCTGATCGTCGACCATCCCTGGACCCTGCACCCGACGCCGCAAGCGCTGGTCGCCACCGTCGTGATGGGCATCTTCTCAAGCGCGTTCGGCCTGATGCTGTTCTACATGTGCCTGACCCGGCTCGGCACGCTGACGACGAATGCGCAAGGTTATCTTCGCATTCCGATCGGCGTCGCGCTGTCGGTGATCCTGCTCGGGGAATCCGTGCCGTCGAATCTCGCGCTCGGCCTCTTGCTTGTCATGGCCGGCGTCGCCGCGATGACGGTGCCCGCCGAAGCGGTCAAGCGCTGGCTAGGCAGGTGGCGAGCACCATAGCCGTTTGCCACGTCATTCCGGGGCGATGCGCTAGCATCGAACCCGGAATCTCGAGATTCCGGATTCGCGTCTAACGACGCGCTCCGGAATGACCAACAAGAATTACTTCTTGTCGTCCGCCAGCAGGGCGCGGTATTTCGCGACGTCACGCGTCACCAGCTGCAGCAACACCTCGGGCGCGAGCTCATTAGCGTCGGGGGCGACGGTCGACAGGTCGGCGAAGCGCTTCTTCACCGCCTCGCTCGCGACTGCGGCGCGCGCCGCAGCATTCAGCTTGGCGATGATCTCGGGCGGAGTGCCCTTGGGGGCGAACAGGCCGTTCCAGCCCTGCGCCTCGAACTCGGGCAGTCCGGCCTCGGCCGAGGTCGGCAGTTCGGGCAGCGACGCAAGCCGCACCGTCGAACCGACCACCACCGCTTTCACCAGTCTGTCGTCGATCGCCTGCGACACCGAGGCCGCGGCATCGCACACCCCGTCGATCTGGCTGCCGATCGCATCCGTCAGCGCGAGCGCCGCGCCGCGATAGCCGACCAGCTGCACGTCGATGCCGGCGGCATGCACGAAGCTCTTGCAGATCAGGTAATTCGACGAGCCGACACCGGCATGGCCGAGATTGACCCTGCCCGGATTCTTCCTGGCGTAGTCGATGAATTCCTTGAGGTCCTTGGCCGGAAAATCCTTGCGCAGCGCGACGATGCCGAAGGTCTTCGCGACCATGGCGATCGGCGCGAAGGAGTCTGGCGTGAACGGCAGCTTCGGATAGATCGTGTAGGTCGCGGCGTTGGTGCCGGCATTGCCGATCGCGATGGTGTAGCCGTCCGGCTCGGCGCGCGCAGCGCGGGCGAGCGCGGTCGAGCCGCCGGCGCCGCCGACATTCTCGATGATGATGCTCTGGCCGAGCGCAGCGCCCATCTGGTCGGCGACCGCGCGGGCGATGACGTCGGAGGTGCCGCCGGCCGTGAACGGCACGATCATGGTGATCGGACGCTTCGGGAAGTCCTGGGCGTAGGCCGACGTCGCAAGCACAAGCGCCGCAGCCGCGGCAACGCACCACCGCCGCAGCATGATCGTTACGCCGCCTTTTCGAACTGCTGGACCAGCCCTGCGAAGAGGCCGCGGCCGTCGGTGCAGCCCATGATCTCTTCGACGTGGTTTTCCGGATGCGGCATCATGCCGAGCACGTTGCCGCGCTCATTGACGATGCCGGCGATCGAATGCGCGGCGCCGTTCAGATTGGAGGCCTCGTCGACCACGCCCTCCGGCGTGCAGTAGCGGTACAGCACCCGCCCGTCGCCCTCGAGCCGCTTCAGCGTCTCTTCGTCCGCCTCGTAATTGCCTTCGCCATGCGCCACCGGCACGCGGATCACCTGGCCGGCATTGTAGCCGCGGGTGAACGGGGTGTCGGAGCGCTCGACGCGCATATGCACGTCGCGGCAGATGAACTTCAGCCCGGCATTGCGCATCAGCACGCCCGGCAACAGCCCGGACTCGCAGAGGATCTGGAAACCGTTGCAGACGCCGAGCACGAGCCCGCCCTTGGCGGCGAAGTCGCGCACCGCGTCCATCACGGGCGCGCGCGCCGCGATCGCGCCGCAGCGCAGGTAGTCGCCATACGAGAAGCCGCCCGGCACCACCACGAGGTCGGTGCCCTTGGGCAGCGAAGTCTCGGCGTGCCAGACCATCGCGGTCTCATTGCCGGATGCGAGCTTGAGCGCGCGCGCCATGTCGCGCTCGCGGTTGATGCCGGGGAAGACGAGAACGGCTGATTTCATGTGCGATGCGGCCTAGAGCAGTTCGACCCGATAGTTCTCGATCACGGTATTCGCCAAGAGCTTGTCGGCGGCGGCCTTCAGCGCCGCCTCCGCCTTGGCCTTGTCGGTCGCGGCGAGCTCGATGTCGAACACCTTGCCCTGGCGAACGCTGGCGACGCCATCCACACCGAGCGATTTCAGCGCACCCTCGATCGCCTTGCCCTGCGGATCGAGGATGCCCGACTTCAATGTCACAGTCACACGTGCCTTCACGGTCGCCCCTTCAGCTTAGCTCTTCACCAGCACCGGGCCGCTGCCGGCCGGGCGCTCGTTCTCGATCAAAATGCCGAGCCGTTTTGCCACTTCGGTGTAGGCCTCAAGCAAGCCACCCAAATCACGGCGGAAACGGTCCTTGTCGAGCTTCTCGTTCGACTTGATGTCCCACAGCCGGCAGGAGTCCGGCGAGATCTCGTCGGCGACGATGATCCGCATCATCTCGTTCTCGAACAGCCGCCCGCACTCCATCTTGAAGTCGACGAGGCGGATGCCGATGCCGAGGAAGAGGCCGGTCAGGAAGTCGTTGACGCGGATGGCCAGCGCCATGATGTCGTCGATCTCCTGGGGCGTCGCCCAGCCGAAGGCCGTGATGTGCTCTTCCGACACCATCGGGTCGTTGAGCTGGTCGTTCTTGTAATAGAACTCGATGATCGAGCGCGGCAGCTGGGTGCCCTCCTCGATCCCAAGCCGCTGCGACAGCGAGCCGGCGGCGACATTCCGCACCACCACCTCGAGCGGCACGATCTCGACCTCGCGAATCAGCTGCTCGCGCATGTTGAGGCGGCGGATGAAGTGGGTCGGCACCCCGATGTCGTTGAGGTGCTGAAACAGGTACTCCGAAATCCGGTTGTTGAGGACGCCCTTGCCCTCGATCACCTGGTGTTTCTTGGCGTTGAACGCGGTCGCGTCGTCCTTGAAGTGCTGGATCAGGGTTCCCGGCTCGGGGCCTTCGTAGAGCACCTTGGCCTTGCCTTCATAAATACGGCGTCGACGGCTCATTGGGATGTACCGTGTTTTGTTGAAATCCATGGATTTGGGTGCTCCGGATGACTTGGGGTTACGACCCACGACGGAGCTGCCGCGGAGGCCTGGAACCTGGGTAATCCAACTGGAAACAGAACAAGAACCATGCCTGTTGGCAACCTATCCGATTGGCCCATCCAGCACAATCGATAGTGCCCCCTTGAGGGCACTTATACCGCCCTATCAAAAAGGCCCGATTCCGCCAGTTTTGCCTGCGGCTTAACGGCTCGTTGTCTTGCCGATTCCTCCCACTTATCTAGGCAGGCATCGGGGCTGCCGCAACGCGCGGCGGCCCTCATTCAGCAAGGGAATTGGAACTTCAGCCATGAGCGAATTCAACAAGCGCGAGGAAGGTTTCGAGAAGAAGTTCGCCCTCGACGAGGAGCAGAAGTTCAAGGCTGAAGCCCGCCGGAACAAGCTGCTCGGCCTGTGGGCCGCCGAGAAGCTCGGCATCACGGGCGATGCCGCCAGCGCCTATGCCAAGGAAGTGGTCGCCGCCGACTTCGAGGAAGCCGGCGACAACGACGTGCTGCACAAGGTTCTGAAGGACCTCACCGCCAAGGGCCAGGCCGTTACCGAGCGCGATATCCGCGCCAAGATGGACGAACTGCTGGCGGTGGCGGCGGCGCAGGTGAAGGCGGGAAGCTGAGTTCCCGGGGCACGACCAACTCGACCTTTACGCGCGCCGGACGCCGTTCCGGCGCGACGTGTTTGTGCCCCTCGTCTTGGTGAAATCGGCACGGAGGATGTCGAGCAGACGGCGGGACGCGGCGCTGAGAAAGCCGCCGTGCCGCGTCACGGCGACGACCTCGTGACTGGCGGCGAGATCGCCGACGCGGATTGTCGCGATCCTCGAACTACCCAATTCCTCCGCCGCATTGCTTTGTGACAGCAGCGCGATCCCGAGTCCGGCCTCGACCAGGCGCTTCTGCGCCGTGAGGCTGTCGACCGGCGTCCAGGCGACCTCGCCGAGCCCGTGCGTCAGGAACAGGGCGAAGACGTGCGAGGCGGTGATTTCGCGGCGTCCCGGCACTTCCGGGAAGGCGATCCACCGCTCATCCCTGAGATCGGCAAGCTTGCCGACCCGGCGTCCCGCCAGCGGATGGTCCGGCGCGCAGACCACCCCGAGCGGCTCGGCAAACAGCACCTCGCAATCGAGGTCACGCGAGCGGTCGCGGTCGTAACGCAACCCGATCGTCGCCTCGCCGCGCCGGATCAAGTCGCTGACCTCGGCGCTGGTCGCGGTGCGCAGCGTCAGCGCAACGTCCGGATGCCGGCGGGCAAAGCGCTTCAACACGTTCGAGAGCCGCTCGCCGGCGAGCGTGCCGGTCACCGCCAGCGCCACCGGGCCGGAATTGTCGCGCAGCAGCGCGCGCACGGCGTTCTCGGCATCCTGCGCCGCCGCCACCGCGCGTTCAGCATAGGGCACCATCACCCGCCCGGCGTCGCTCAGCCGCGTCTTGCCGGCGATCCGCTCGAACAGGGGCACGCCGAGCTCCTGCTCGAGCAGCGCAATGCGCCGCGAAATCGCCGGCTGCGAGCGATGCAGCGCCTTGGCCGCATGCGAGATCCCGCCGCGGCGATGCACCACCAGGAACGTGTTGAGCGCGTCGCTGTCCATGCCGAACCTCATGCAAAAAGCTGATGATATCGAGAGAAATAACAAATTTGTCTGATGGGCGAAACCGCCCTATCGCTGCTGCCAGTCGCTTTTGACAACAGCAGGAGTTCACATGCGCACCCAGGCGGACAAGGCAGCACGGTTTCGCGAGCTGCATCAGCGGCCCGGCGCCTTCATCATTCCAAATCCGTGGGACGCCGGGACGGCGAAGCTGCTCGCATCCATGGGCTTCGAGGCGCTTGCGACCACCAGCCTCGGGCTCGCCAACACGCTTGGCCGCTCGACCGTCAGCCTCGACGAGATCATCGAGAATTGCCGGGTGATCGCCGAGGCTACCGACCTGCCCGTCAACGCCGATCTGGAAAATTGCGGCGCCGACATGCCGAAGCTTGCGGCCGAGGCGATCCGGTTCGCCGCCGAAGCCGGCGCGGTCGGCGGCTCGATCGAGGATTCGACCGGCGACCCGCAGCGCCCGATCTACGATTTCACGCTCGCCGTGGAGCGGGTGCAGGCCGCGGTCGAGACCGCACGGGCGCTGCCCTTCCCGTTCACGCTGACGGCGCGGGCGGAGAACTTCCTGCACGGCCGCAAGGATCTCGACGACACCATCAAGCGGCTGCAGGCCTTCGAGGCCGCCGGCGCCGACGTGCTGTATTCGCCGGGCCTCTACGATCTCGCCACCATCAAGGCCGTGGTGTCGTCGGTCAAGAAGCCGTTCAACCTCGTGATGGGCTATGCCGATCCGACCTTGACGGTCGAGCAGCTGTCGGCCGCCGGCGTCAAGCGCATCAGCGTCGGCGGCGCGATGCAGCGCCACGCGCTGGCTGCGTTCCTGCGCTGTGCCCGCGAGATGAAGGACAACGGCGCGTTCAGCTTCGTCCGCGATATGGCGCCGATGAAGGAGGTCCGCGCGGCATTCAACTGATCGCCCCCTCATCGCGAGGTGCGCCGCCGGCCAGCGCGAAGCATGCCAACGCCGCCCCGGATTGCCCGAGGCGGCGCCTTCTAGAATCTGGTATGCTGGCGCCGGCACCGCAAGCCCGGCCGAGGCGTTACCAGACCTGACGATTCATCGCAGGTCGCGGCTTGCAGCCAGCCTCAGGCAATGCCAAGAGAACGGGATGTCCCAAGATCACATTTCCAACGTCCTCGCCGAACGTTACGCCTCGCCCGCCATGCGCGCCATCTGGAGCGGCGAAGGCAAGGTCCGCCTCGAACGCGACTACTGGATCGCCGTGCTGAAGGCCCAGCGCGATCTCGGCATCGCGGTGCCGGATGGCGTGATCGAGAGCTACGAGCGCGTCAAGGACCAGATCAACCTGGCCTCTATCATGAAGCGGGAGCGCGTCACCCGCCACGACGTCAAGGCCCGGATCGAGGAGTTCTGCGAGCTTGCCGGTCACGAGCACCTGCACAAGGGCATGACCAGCCGCGACCTCACCGAGAACGTCGAGCAATTGCAGGTCTACCGCGCGCTGCAGCTCATCGAGACCAAGAGCATCGCCGCGCTCATCCGTTTTGCCACGCGCGCGAAGCAATTGCGCGACGTCCCGTTCACCGCGCGCACCCACAACGTCGCCGCGCAGGTGACGACACTCGGCAAGCGCATCGCGATGTCCGGCGAGGAGACGCTGCTGGCGCATCAGAGCTTGGTCAACGTGCTGCAAACCTATCCCGCCCGCGGCCTGAAGGGCGCGGTGGGCACCCGTCTCGACCAGATCACCCTGTTCAACGGCGATGCCGGCAAGGCGCGCGCGCTCGAGCAGCGCGTCCTCGTTCACCTCGGCCTGCCGAAGGCCCTCGATGCCGTCGGCCAGGTCTATCCGCGCAGCCTCGACTTCCGTGCGGTCAGCGTGCTCACCGAGCTCGCCAGCGGGCCCGGCAATTTCGCCAAGACCATCCGCCTGATGGCAGGCCACGAACTCGCCAGCGAAGGTTTTGCCAAGGGCCAGGTCGGCTCCTCCGCGATGCCGCACAAGATGAACAGCCGCTCCTGCGAGCGCATCAACGGCCTGCATGTGATCCTGAAGGGCTATCTCGCGATGGCCGCAGGGCTTGCCGGCGATCAGTGGAACGAAGGCGACGTCTCCTGCTCGGTCGTCCGCCGCGTCATGCTGCCCGACGCCTTCCTCGCCACGGATGGCCTGCTCGAAACCCTGCTCACGGTGCTTGACCAGATGGAGGTGTTCGAAGCCGTCGTCGAGACCGAGCTCAACCGCTATCTGCCCTTCCTGCTGACCACCACGGTGATGATGGAAGCGGTCAAGAAGGGCGCGGGCCGCGAAGGCGCCCACGAGGCGATCAAGGAGCATGCCGTCGCAGCCATCGGCGACCTGCGCACCGGCAAGATCGTGCAGAACGACCTGCTGCAACGTCTCGCCGCCGACAAGCGTCTTGGCTTGAGCGCAGCCGAACTGCAGCTTGTGCTCGACCAGGGCCGCGCCAACTCCGGTGACGCCGGCGCCCAGGTCGATTTCTTCGCCGAGCAGGTCGAGGCCCTGGCCAAGGCCAAGCCTGAGGCGGCGCGCTACACGCCGGGAACGATCCTGTGAGGTCGGGGCGCGGTCGAGGAGCAAGAAGCGTGAAGCGTTCCCGTCATTCCGGGATGGTCCGAAGGACCAGACCCGGAATCTCGAGATTCCGGATCGCCGCTCCGCGTCGTCCGGAATGACGCTGCCGTCGCTTACGCGACGCTCGCCTCACTCCTCCTTGAAGCCGTATTCCGGCACGTTGCCGCTGGCGCCGTAATATTTGTACGGCAGGAACTTGCCGCTCATGGTGATCTTGACGCGGTCGCCCTTCGGATTGGCGACCCGCTCCATCGCCATGTCGAAGTCGATCGCCGACATGATGCCGTCGCCGAATTCCTCCTCGATCAGCGCCTTCCACGCCGGGCCGTTCACCATCACCATCTCGTAGAAGCGGTAGATCAAGGGATCGGTCGGCGGCATCGGCGTGCCGGTGCCGCGCATCGGCACCTCGTTGAGCATCGCGATCTCGGCCTTCGACAGCCCGAACAATTCCCCGGCATTCGCCGCCTGCGGCTTCGTCAATTTCATTTGGCCGAGGATGGCGCCCGTGATCAGCACGTCGGAATAGCCGCCGATCTTCTCGCAGATGTATTTCCAGCTCCAGCCCTTCTCGCGCTTGATGTCGAGCAGCTTCTCGGTGAGGTCTTCGCGTTTCATCAGGTTTCCTCCTCAGGCTTCAGCGCGCAGCGCTCTGCGCGGGATTGGGTTCGACGACGCGTGGCGGCGAGACGATCACGGGCTCGCCGACGCCGGGCCGCACCATCGGCACGCGGCGCGGATCGTGACCGGTCACCTCGGCGGCAAAGCTCTTGCTGCGGCTGACCAGGAAATCGACGATATGGTTGCGCAGCGCATAGTAATAGGGATGGCGGTGCAGGTCGATGCGGCCGCGCTCCTTCGGCAGCGGGTTCTCGACGATCTCGGCCAGCACGGCGCCGGGACCGTTGGTCATCAGGAAGATCTTGTCGGCGAGAAAGATCGCCTCATCGACGTCATGGGTGATCATGAAGGTGGTCTGCCCGGTCTCCAGGCAGATCCGCCGCACCTCGTCCTGCAGCGTGCCGCGGGTCAGCGCGTCCAGCGCCGAGAACGGCTCGTCCATCAGCATGATCTTCGGGGTGATCGACAGCGCCCGCGCGATGCCGACGCGCTGTTTCATGCCGCCGGAGAGCTCGGACGGATGCTTGTGCTCGGAGCCGGTGAGCCCGACGAGATCGATGAACTTCTGCGCATGCGCCTTCACCCGCGCACGGTCCCATTTGCGCCATTTCGAGCTGACGGCATAGGCGACATTGCCCGATACGGTGCGCCACGGCAGCAGCGCATGGCTTTGGAAGATCACGGCGCGGTCGAGGCTGGTGCCCTCGATCCCCTGACCGTCGACGATCACCGTGCCCTCGCTCGGCTCGTCGAGGCCCGCGAGGATGTTCAGCACCGTGGTCTTGCCGCAGCCGGAATGGCCGATCACGCAGCCGAACTCGCCGCGCGCCATCGACAACCAGAAATTCTCGAACACCGTGGTGACGCTGCCGCCCGCGCCGGGATAGCGCCGCGCGATGCCCTCGATGGAAATGAACTTGTCGGTCATCGCTACTCCGGAAACGTCACCATGCGCGTGAACCGCGCCAGCACCTGGTCGAGCAGCATGCCGACAAGGCCGATCAGGAGGATCGCGATGATCACATTGTTGATCGACAGGTTGTTCCACTCGTTCCAGACGAAGTAGCCGATGCCGGTGCCGCCGACGAGCATCTCGGCCGCGACGATCACGAGCCAGGCGATCCCGATCGAGATCCGCATGCCGGTCAGGATCGTCGGCGCCGCCGCCGGCAGGATCACGGTGAAGGCGCGTCTGATGGTGCCGACCTCGAGCGTCCGCGCGACGTTGATCCATTCCTTGCGCACGCCGGCGACCCCAAACGCGGTGTTGAGCAGCATCGGCCACACCGAGCAGATGAAAATGACGAAGATCGCGGAGATCGAGGAATCCTTGATCGTGTAGAGCGCGAGCGGCATCCAGGCCAGCGGCGAGATCGGCTTCAGCACCTGGATGAAGGGATCGAGCGCCCTGCTGATCAGGGGCGACATGCCGATCATGAAGCCGAGCGGAATCGCGACGACGACCGCGATCAGATAGCCGAGCCCGACGCGCCCGATCGAATAGGCGAGCTGGATGCCGAGCCCCTTGTCGTTCGGGCCATTGTCGTAGAACGGCCGCTTCAGATGCTCCCACAGCTTGGCGCCGACATCGAGCGGCCCGGGCATCGCCGACTTGCCCTGCGTCGCGGTCAGCCCCATCAGCCTGGCGTATTCGGGGCTCATCGCCGCCGTCGTGCCGCTGCTGCGGGTGGCGAGGTGCCAGGCGCCAAGGAAAGCGGCAAGCAGCGCGATCGAGACGATGGCGGCGCGGAGACGGAGGGAGAAGGTCATCGCTTCAACTCTTTCAATCCGTCGTCCCGGCGAAAGCCGGGACCCATACGCCGCGCCGTCGCGGTAAGGCACGCGGGGAGACGCCGTGCCGAATCGCTGGCGATGGTGGCTATGGGTCCCGGCCTTCGCCGGGACGACGTGGATAGGTTGGTGCGCGCCCTCACGACGATTTCCTGATCTTGAAGCTCGCGAGATAATCGTCGGGCTTGGCCGGATCGAAGCTCTTGCCCATCACCCAGAACGACTTGTACGAGGTGGCAGGTGGCGCGAGCCCCATCTCGGCCATCACCTTCTTGGTATCGGTGGCGAGATAGACCTGCTCAGCGACCGCCTTGTAGTCGACGTCGCCCTTGATCTGGCCCCAGCGCTTCATCTGCGTCAGCATCCACACCGCAAAGGACTGCCAGGGGAACGGATCGAAGTCGACGCGCTTCGGATCGGTCTTCACGCCGCCGAGCCCGTCGGCATAGGTGCCGGTCAGCACCTGCTCCAGCACCGTCACCGGCGCGTTGATGTAGTTGGCCGGCGCAATCGCTTCCGCGATCTGCTTGCGGTTCTCGGCCTTCGCCGCGTATCCGGTGGCATCCACGATCGCGCGGGTTAGCGCCGCGAAGGAATTCGGCGCCGTCGTGATGAACTCGCGGCTGGCGGCAAAGCTGCAGCAGGGATGGCCGTCCCAGATCTCCTTGGAGAGGATGTGCAGGAAGCCGACCCCGTCATAGATCGCGCGCTGGCAGATATTGTCGGGCGCGAGGAAACCGTCGATATTGTCGGCACGCAGATTGGCGACCATCTCCGGCGGCGGCACCGAGCGGAGCTGCACGTCGGTATCCGGATCGAGCCCATGCTCGGCGAGGTAATAGCGCAGCAGATAATTGTGCATGGAGTAGTCGAACGGAATGGCGAACTTCATGCCCTTCCAGTCCTTCGGATCGCGCCTGTCCTTGTGCTTCATCGCCAGCGTGATGCCCTGCCCGTTGATGTTCTCGATCGCAGGGACCGTGAACGGTATGGCGTTGGCGCCAAGGCCGAGCGAGATCGCGATCGGCATCGGCGCCAGCATGTGGGCGGCGTCGTATTCCTTGTTGATGGTCTTGTCGCGAATGACCGCCCAGCCGGCGGTCTTCACCACCTCGACGTTGAGGCCCTGCTTGGCATAGAAGCCGAGCGGCGCCGCCATGATGATCGGGGTCGCGCAGGTGATCGGAATGAAGCCGACCTTGAGGTCCTTCTTCTCCGGCGGCCCGGCGTCGGCGAACGCCTCTGTCGCCGTCTTCAGCGGGAAGAACTGTGACAGCGCGGCGAGCGCCGTCGCGGCGCCAACCGATTTCAGGAAAGCGCGGCGCGCGACATCCTGCGGAAACACCGCCCGCATCACCGCCGACGCGACGATGCCTTCGTAACGCTTCTGTTCGCTGAGATCGCCGACCGGCTCGCAGCGCAGCGTGCGCGCGGCCTGCTCATGCTCGGCGGCTGAGCGATGCCAGCCGCAGGCGCAACCCGATCGCGCGAGCACGCGGTCGGCGTCGAAGGGATCATCTGACGTGGACATGCTGCGCCCCATTGTCGCACCGAAACGCAGAGAGCTCCGCGATCCGGTTCATTGATCGGCGTCCGGCCGCGTTTTGCGCCGCCGGACACCAACAAACATGCAGGTTCTATGCCGCCTTGCCGGTGACGACGGGCGCGGTCGGCAAGCCCTCATCGATCGGCAGCGACGGGTCGCGCGACCACTCGTTCCAGGAGCCGAAATACATCCGCACGTCCTTCACGCCGGCGTTCTTCAGCGCCAGGAAGGTGTTCGAGGCGCGTGCACCCTTGAAGCAGTAGAGATAGACCGGCGTGGTCTGCGAGATGCCGACGGTGGCGCACTCCGCCAGGATCTCATCCTTCGACTTGAAGCGCGGGCCTTCGGCGGTCGGCTTCATCATGCGGTACCATTCCAGCCACACCGCACCGGGGATGCGGCCCTTGCGCGGGCAGAAATCCTTGCCGTAGGGCGAGGAGCTTTCGCCGATCCACTCGTCGACGTCGCGCACGTCGAGGATCGCAACGCCGGGCTTGCCGACCGCCGCCAGCATCGCCTTGGCGTCGATCATGATGTCGCCGGCCTCCGGCACGATCGCAAAGGAGGTCTTCGCCGGCGCCGCAACGTCGGTGGTCACCGGCAGGTCGGCCGCCTTCCAGGCATCGAAGCCGCCATGCAGCACTTTCACCTTGGGATAACCCAGCATGGTCAGAAGATAGTAGCCGCGGCAGGATTGGCCGAAGCCGGAATTCATCGACTGCTCGTAGATCACGGCGGTCTCCTTGCCGGAGAGACCGGCGGCGCCGAACGCGTCGGCGAATTTTGTCTTGAGCTCGTGGACGCCTTCCGGCGTCGAGGTCGCAAGGAACGTGAAGATGTCATGCACATTGACGGCACCGGGCAAATGGCCGGCCGCATAGGCATCCGGATTCCGCGTGTCGATGATGACACACGGGTCTTTCTTGACGAGCTCGGCAAGTTCGCCGGAGGTGATCAGAACGTCCGTCATGGCAGCCTCTCCTGTCTGTGGTTGCAGTTGTGGTGGTCCCGAACTTGTTTGAGCATGATCTCCGCGCAAACGCGTTCCGCGTTTGTCGCGAGGGAAAACCGGTTTCCACTTTTCCGGATCATGCTTCAGCCGTCCGCCAGCATCTTGCGCAGCTGCTTGGTGGCGGGCGTGACGATGGCGACGAAATAGGCCTCGCGCAGCCTGCGCTGGGCGCGGTGGCTCATCAGATAGCCGCGCGCGCCGCAATGGAGCATCGCGGCATGTGCGAATGCGACGCTGGCATCGCCGATCCGCAGCCGCAGTGCGACGACACGGCGCCAGTAGCTGTCATCGGCATTGTAGGGATCGCTTGCCAGCGCCATCGCTTCCTTCTCGAACTCGGCATAGAGCTCGCGGAATTGCAGCGGCTGTTGCGGCAGATAGCGGTTGACGTGTCCGAGCGGTGCATGGACCTCGTCCATGATGTTGATGCAATCCTTCATCAGCCCAAGACCCATGCCGGCCTGCAACAGGATGAAGCCGGCGCGGATTTTCTTGACGAACGGCGCAGCCGGCTCGGCCAGGATCAGTTCGTCCGGCACGAACACGTCGCGAAATTGGACGCCATAGGTACCGGTGCCGTCCATCGCCAGGAACGGCTTGCAGGGCGTCAGCGTGATCGCGGGATCGGAGCAGTCGGCGAGGAACATCACGGTGCTGCCCGGCTCGCCGCTGGCGATGCTGCCCGGCTCGCCGCTGGCGATGCCGCCCGGCTCGCCCTTGGTGCCCTCGTCCTCGCGCTCGAAGATCGTGCCGAAGTAATGGCCGGGCCCGAGGTTCGACACCCAGGGCAGCGCACCGCGGACGATGTAGCCGCCCTCGACCTTGCGGCCCTTCAGCTTCAGCCGCTCGATGCCGAAGAAACTCTTCATCGGGTTGGAGAGCCCGGTGCCGCCGAGCACGCGCCCGCGCGAGAAGCAGTCACCGAAGCGCGCGGCGAGCTTCATGTTGGTGGAGTTGGCGACGTACCAGACCAGCGTGTTCTGGCACCACGCCATGAAGGCGGTGGCGCCGCAGACCTCGCCGAGCGCGGCCATCGACTGGATGGCCCAGCGCAGGTCGGCAGGACCTTCCTGCGGCACATGGCTGCTCCAGGCGCCGACCTTTCCGAGCCGGTGCAGGAATGCGCCGGGATAGACCGAGCCGGCATCGACCGCGGCTGCGATCGGCGCCAGCTCCTGACGGGCAAGGCGGGCAACCTCGTCCGCAATGGTCGGTGCGGGATCTTGAGCTGCGACCCGCGACAAAGCCAGTGAACCCATGGATGATCTCCGCACCTTGAATTGCCGGTCGGGCGTTTACGCGCTGACCTCGAGATTGACGGGACGGGTGAAGGTGTTGGCGACCGGCGACCACTTCTTCACATGCGCCACCAGCGCGTCGATCTCGGCCTGCGAGACCCCCTCGCACTCCATGTCGACCTTGACGCGGACGTCGGTGAAGCCGACCGGCTTCTCGCTGACGTCGCCGGTGCCCCACACCGCGGTGATGTTGAGATCGCCCTCGAGCTCGAGCTCGAGCTTGTTGACGATCCAGCCGCGATGCACGGCGTTGGCGTGCAGGCCGACAGCGAGGCAGGAGCCGAGCGCGGCGAGCGAGGCCTCGGAGGGATTGGGCGCGGTGTCGTCGCCGAGCAGGCCCGGCGGCTCGTCGACGATGTAGGGCGCGAGATTGCGGATGTAGTTGGCGTGGCGGAACTTGCCCTCGGCCACCGTCTTGCACTTCAAGGTCTTGATCACCTTCGGGTTGGCCTTGCCATTGGCAATCAACTGCTCGAGCCCGCCTCTGTCGATCGGCGCGAGGCAGCCGGTCAGTGCGGTTTTCTGGGCGACAGCGGTCATCAGTTTTCTCCCTGGGAGCGATGGAATTGGTCAGGATACCGAACGGTCTGTTTCCTGCACGAAGCGTGCCAATCCCACCCCAAATCAAAAGACGAAATTCCGCAGGTGCTTAAGCGGAGCTGCCTGCGGATTGATCAGTGCCGGCCTGCTCAATCGCCAAGCAAATGCCGCGCGACCGCGATGATTTTCAGCGCATCGATGCGGGCATGAAGATGCGACTTGATGATTCTGCCGCGCTCCGATTTACTGCCGCGCATGGCCAAATCGCTTGCGAAGAAAAAAACTGCCGCGGCGTTCACCGCCGGCGACGATGAATCGGCGCGCGGGCGCCTGCTGAACGCCGCGACGCATCTGTTCTGCAAGAACGGCATCAACGCCACCGGCATCGATGCGATCATCGACGAGGCCGGGACCGCGAAGACCACGCTCTACAAGCTGTTCGGCTCGAAGACCAACCTCGTGCATGCGGTGCTGGAGAGCGAAGGCCGGCAGTGGCGCGAATGGTTCATCGGCGCGATCGAGGCCGGCGGCGGCGATCCGCAGACCAAGTTGTCGCGGATCTTCCCTGCCCTGAAGACCTGGTTCGCCGAGGAGCGCTTCTACGGCTGCCCCTTCATCAACGCGGTCGCCGAACACGACAAGGACGCCAAGCAGTTCCGCAACATCGCGCTGAAGCACAAGAAGGTGGTGCTGGCGCATATCGAGAAGCTCGCCGGCGAAATGGGCGCGGCCGAGCCGGCCGTGCTCGCGCACCAGCTCGCGCTGTTGATCGACGGCGCCATCGTCGCCGCGATGGTGTCGTGTGACCCCACGGTCGCCGACACCGCAGGCCTTGCCGCAAGCAATCTGTTCGCGCCGGCCAGGATCAAGAAGGCGAAGCGCGCGGGCCGCGAGGCGGAGCAACAGCTTCTCGCGATGTAATGCCGAGGACGCCGCAACCGGCGGCGCCCCCTGCTCTCACCACATGTTTTCGGCTGAAGGCGCAGTGTCCGCTATTTCAGCGCGTCCGCCACCTTGGCAAGGCCGGCATTGGCGCAGACCTCATCCTTCTCGCCGCCCGGCGCGCCGGAGACACCGACGCCTCCAATCACCTCGTTGCCCGCCTTGATCGGCACGCCGCCGCCGACGCCGACGACATTGGGGATCTGCTTCAGGAAGGCGTTGGCCGGATCTTCCATCTGCTTCATCGTGGCGAGCGAGGTCTGGCTGCGGGTGCGCGCCGTGTAGGCCTTCATCCGCGCGAATTCCATGGTGTGCGGAGCGGTGCCGTCGCCGCGCACTGAGGCCGCGACATTGCCGCCCTTGTCGACGATCACGACCGACACCTTGT